>CAZHCG010000015.1:0-29293 GCA_964530995.1 uncultured Myxococcales bacterium | reverse complement strand
GGCCGCGGGGCTCGTCCCCGCGGGACAGGAGGGGTGCCGGGACAGCGGAGGGCGAGAATGCCGGGACGGATTCGAGGCAGCGGCCGGGCCCTCTTCGGCCTTCGGGCCCTGTCGGTGCGGCGGTTTTCGCGTTATAGATATCGGGCGATGAGTTTTCGTATCGCATCATTATTGAATCCGCTCTTGGCGCTCGTCGTCTGTTGCGGCTGCGGTAACGGCGGGCAGGCTCCCGAGCCCGCCGGTCAGAAGGAGCACGGCGGGGCGGTCTCCGCCGCAGAGCGTAATCTGGATCTCGAGAAGGCGCGCCGCGAGAAGCGGGGCGCCGCGCGAGAAAAAGGGGAAAGCGAGGCCGACGCCGCGTTCGAGCCTCTCTACAATCTGGCCGAGAACCTGGACCAGGCCCACATCCGCTCCGGCGGAATCCTGGTGGATTTCGGCTCACCCTCTCGCCACAAGCACACTCTCGGCGACTGGAAGACGGGGTGGCGGGGCGACTACGAAAAGGACGGCACGACGTTTTCCTACGCCGCGGCTGCGGCCGCGCGAATATTCCTCGAGGCCGAGGCCGACGAGGAGGGCGGCGGCAGGATCGAGATCCGCGGGCGCGCGGTCGGCGGTCGGAGCTGCCGCGTCTACCTCAACGACAGGTTCCTGGGCGCGGTGGAGATGTCGCGCGACGACTTCGGGCACGGGTCGGTCTCTTTTGACAAAGGGCTCGTGCCGGGGCGCAACGAGATTCTGCTGCGCTTCTCTTCGCGGAGGCCGGCCGAGGACGGGTCGGCGGCCAGCGCCGCGATCGACTACTTGAGAATCGTGCCGTCCGGCACCGATTCCTCGCCGGCGGCCTCCTCGAGCCGCGCGCTGGTGTACCCGGACCCTACGGGGGGAGAGCCCGGAGTAGCCCTGGCCGCGGGTGAGTCGCTGAGCTGGTTCCTGCCGCTGCCCGAGGGCGCGGTGCTGCGCGGCGAGGTTCGCCCGCGCGGAGCCTCCGGCGGGGGAAAGCTCTCGGTACGCGCACGCGGAGACGACGGAGAGTCGCGCGAGCTGCGGGCGGTCTCGGTGGGAAAAGGGGGAAGACGGCTGGGCATCGGGCTCGACGATTTCGCGGGCGCGGCCGCCGGGCTGACGCTCGAGGCCGCGGCCGGCGAGCTGGTGCTGAGCGACGCGCGCATCTCCGTGCCCGACGGCCCGGACGCCCGAGCCGCTGCTCCGGGACGAATGCGCGCGCGCAACCTGGTGATCGTCCTGATCGACACTCTGCGCGCCGATCACCTCGCGCTGTACGATCCGCGAACGAGGGTCCGCACCGACTTCCTGGACGATCTGGCCGCTCAGTCCCTCGTCTTCGATCGCGCCCTGGCCCAGGAGAACTGGACCAAGCCCTCGGTGGCCACCCTGCTCACCGGCCTCTACCCGGAGACGCACCGCACCAAGAACGAAAAGCACCGCCTGCCCGCGACGGTGGAGATCTGCTCGGAGCATTTCGAAAAGCTCGAGTTCGCCACCGCCGGGTTCGTGGCCAACGGCTACATCTCCGGCAAGTTCGGCTTCGAGCGGGGCTGGGGCGCGTGGACCAACTACGTGCGCGAGGGAAAGCCCAACAGGGCGCAGCGCGTGGTCGACGACGCGGTGGACTGGCTCGAGAACCGCCCCGAGGACCGGCCGTTCTTCCTCTACGTGCACACCATCGATCCCCACGTGCCCTACATTCCACCGGGGCGTTACCGCTCTCTCTACGACCCCAACCCGTACCGCGGGCCGGTGCGGCCCGCCGAGACCGCCAAGCTGCTGGAGAAGGTCAAGAAGGGAACCATCAATCTCTCCGCGCGGGATCGCTTTCGGTTGGAGGCGCTCTACGACGGGGAGATCACCTACCACGACGATCAGCTGGCGCGCCTGCACCAGGCGTTGGAGGAGCAGGGGCTGCTGAACGACACTTTGCTGATCGTCGCCTCGGATCACGGAGAGGAGTTCTTCGAGCACGGCTCGGTGGGACACGGGCACTCGGTCTACGAGGAGCTGCTGCACGTTCCGTTGCTCTTCCGTCTGCCGGGAGCCGAGCCGCGCGAGGAGCCGCTGCGCTGCGCCGCCGAGGTGGGGCTGGTCGACGTGCTGCCCACCGCCTGCGAGCTGCTCGGCGTCGAATGCCCGCCAGGCGTGGAAGGGCGCAGCCTGGTTCCCCTGCTCGGAGGCGAGGAGCGGCTGGGCTGGCCCGACGTGCAGTTCGCGGACTTCATGGACGGGCAGCGAGTGGCGCGCTGCGGCAGGTACAAGCTGGTCTATCGCGGGCTGGCGACGACTCTGTTCGACCTGGAGAAGGATCCCAGGGAGACCACGGACATCGGCGACAGTCTCCCCGTCACGTTCGCGGCGTTGCACGATCTGCTCGGCAGGCACCAGGGCGGGTTCGTGCCGCGAGGGAGCCTGGACAAACGAGATGCCGGACAGAAGAGCGGTCGGACCCGCGGGGCGAAGCCGGGTAAAAAGCACAGCGCCGAAAAGACCGAGATAGATCCCGAGACGCGCGAACAGCTCGAGGAGCTGGGTTACATGGGAGACTGAGCCTTCGCTATCGCAGCGCCCTGAGCAGCGGAACCGAGCCGGACGGCTTGGTGAAGCGCGAGGGCGGAGGTCTTCGTATCTCTGCGAGATCCCACTCTCCGCTCGGCGACTCACGCTCGAGCACGAAAAAGCTCGGGCCGTTGAAGAAGAAGCAGGTGTCCCCGGTGGGGCACTTCCATCCGCTGGGCGCGTGCCCGCGATCCGCTTCGGCCTCCGGAATCGATACGCCGATGAGCGCGCCGACTGCGAACGACAGTGCGACGGCCAGAGCGATCGTTACTCTCCTGGCGGACATGACGTCTCCTTTCCGGGGTCGTGATGGACCCCCGATTGGTTGGACGAGGCGCGCGCGGAGCTATTCCGCGGATTCGATCTTTTCGATCGAGCCGCTGTCCAGGATCTCCTCGATGCGGCGCTCCGCTTCGTCGAGACGCCGGGCTCCCTCGCGCGAGAGGCGAACGCCCTCCTCGAAGCGCTCCAGTGCTTTTTCCAGAGGAAGGTCGCTGCTTTCCAGCTCGCGGACCACCTTTTCGAGATCGCCGAGAATCGACTCGAAGGAATGCTTTTTTCCATCCTTGCTCGTCATCGGACACCTCGCTGTCGCGCGCGAGGACGAGTATAGCAGATGAGAAGGCGGCCGTCGCGCTCGGCCGTGAATCGGCCTATTCCGACACGCACGCTCGATTGACCGCAGCAAGGCGCCGTGCTAGTGCCGCTCACTGAACGGGTGTGGCGTTTCGCCCCGTCGTAACGGGAGATCTGGGTCGAGATGCGGTTGGCCAACGTCGCGGATCAACATGTCGCCATCGGCACGCTGCGGCGCGCGATCGACGCGCAGCGGGTACCCCACGCATACCTCTTCGACGGCCCCGAGGGCGTGGGCAAGAAGTCGACCGCTCGCGCGTGGGCCGCCGCGCTCAATTGCGAGTCGAGGTCCGGGGACGCCTGCGAAAATTGCGAGAGCTGCCGCAAGATATCCCAGGACGTCCATCCCGACGTGCGCGTTCTGGGCCTGCCCGAGGGCAAGGCGCGGATTCCGATCGAGCTGGTTCGCGAGGCCGAGCGCTGGCTGGCGCTGCCCCCGCACGAAGGGCGAGCCAAGGTGCTGATCCTCGATCCGGCCGACCAGATGAGCGCTGCGGCGGCCAACGCCTTGCTCAAGACGCTCGAGGAGCCGCGAGCGGGCAGCTACCTGGTGCTCGTCACGGCGGCCGCCTCCTCGCTGCTGCCCACGGTGCGATCCCGATGTCACCGCCTCGCGTTTCGCCCGCTGTCCGAGGAAACGGTCGACCGGCTGCTGCGCGAGCGTGGACGCGACGAGGAGACGGCTCGGATGCTGGCCGCCCTGTCGGGCGGAAGCATGAAACGCGCCGCCCAGTACGAGGACGAGAACCTGTCCGGGCGGCTCGACGCCGTGCTGGACCTGATAGAGGCAGCGACCGCGCGGACCCCCGAGCGCGCGCTGGCTGTAGCCGCCGGGCTCAGGGGCAATCGCCTGGAATCGGTCGCCGTGCTCGATCTGGTGTTGATGGTGCTGGGCAGGCTGCTGTGGGCCTCCACCGGCGGCGAGCCGGAGAAATCCGACGAGGTACTGTCGCGCAGGCTCGGAGGACGTTACGAGAAACTGGCCCGCGCGAGCGAGACGACCAGAATAACCGTCTGCATGGCCGCGTTCGATCGGGCGCTGGCCGGGATCAGGCGAAACAACGCCAACCCCCAGCTGGCCGTCGAGGGCGCGCTGACGGCGGTGAGAGGCCGTCCGCCGCTGGCGGAGAGATGGGGAAGGATCGGGATCGATAAATGAGCGAGCAGGGCAACAGCGGATCGGATGGGCGTTTTGGCGACGGAGACAAGAAGCGCGCTCGTCCACGCCGGAGGCGCGGGCGACGGGGTCGCGGGGACAAGTCGCGGGCTCGCCGGGACGGAGAGGTCCGGGCCGACCGCGAAGGAGGAGCCGCCGAGGCGAAAGGCTCCGAGGACAGGGACGCGGGCGGTGAGCGGCGCAAGGAGGGCTCTTCGGGCTCGAAGCGGCGCGGACGGGGAAGGAGGCGCAGGCCGCGCTCCTCACGCAAGAAGCCGCCGGAGCAGAGAACCGAACGCGCCGAGCGTTCGGACGAGCAAGAGCCGCCAGCCGAGAAAGGCGAAGCCGAGCAGGAGGGCGAGCGCAAGGACTTCAGCTCGATGTCGGAAGAGAGCCTGGAGTTCTTGAAGCTCCAGGAGGTCGACGAAAAGGATTTCCTGGCCGATCTGCCCGAGCGGGATTTCTCCAGACCGGGAAAGCTGGCGGACGTGGTCGGCGTCAAGCTGAGCCTGCGCGGATCCGGGCCGCTCGAGATGTACGACTGCCAGGACATCTCCCTGGACGTGGGAGACCAGGCGATCGTGGAGACCGGCCGCGGCCTGGCTCTGGGCGAGGTGATCGTGCAGTCGACGCGGCGTTTCGTGGAGAGCGATCGGCTCCCGCGCGTGATTCGCAAGGCCACGCCCAACGACATGCGGCAGCGCGATCGGAACCGCGAAAAGAGCGATGCCGCCTTCCGCCTCTGCCGGGAGCGGATCGAGCGGTTGGAGCTGCCGATGAAGCTGGTGGAGGTGGACTACCTTCACGGTGGAAACAAGGCGGTCTTCTATTTCTGCGCTGACGGCCGCGTCGATTTCAGGCAGCTCGTGCGCGAGCTGGCCCGGCGTCTGCACATCCGCGTCGAGATGCGGCAGATCGGAGTGCGCGACGCGTCGCGTCTGCTGGGCGGAATCGGCAAGTGCGGGCTGAGGCTCTGCTGCAACCGCTACATCAGGAACTTTGCGCCGGTATCGATCCGGATGGCCAAGAACCAGGATCTGGTGCTCAACCCGGAGAAGGTCTCGGGTGTCTGCGGGCGCCTGCTGTGCTGCCTGTCATACGAGGACGATCTCTACCGCGAGGCCTCGAAGGGCTTCCCGCGAGTCGGACGCCGGGTCTCGACACCGGAGGGAGAGGGCCGGATCAAGGATCGCGACGTGCTCAAGCGCCTGGTGCGAGTCCAGATCGGCGGCGAGACAGGTCTGCGAGTCTTCCCGGTGGACGAAATCGAGCCGATTCGCCAGCAGCCCGACCGGGAAGAGGACGACAAGAAGCGAAAGCCCTCGCACGGCTCGCAGGGCGGAGGGAAACAGTGAGCGGCTACGGCCTGCCAATGGATCTCCCGAGGCCCGAAGCGGCCATTCGCGACGCAAGATCCGGATCGGCCGAATCCCGTTGGCTGGCCGCGTTGTCCCTGGCCCGCGAGGAAGGCGATCTTCGCGACGAGGCGTTGCGATCACTGGATCGGCTGGCGTGCGATCCCGTCTCCGAGGTCAGGGCTCAGGCGCTGGAGGGGCTGGCCGAGCAGGGACGCAGAGGAGGGCGCTTCGCCGCCGAGACGTTCCGCGACGCTCTGCGGGACGAGTCCGACGACGTGCGTTGCGTCGCGGTCGAGGCGCTGGATCTGTTCAGCGGTGATTTAGAAGGAGATCTCGTCGAGCTGCTAGGCGACGGGACGGCCGCGGTCAGGGCGATCGCGGCCCGCAGGCTGGGCGAGGCGGGCGCCGCGCGGACCGCCGAAGCGCTGGCCGAGCGCTTGTTGGACGACGACGAGGTCGTGCGCTGGGAAGCGGCGCTCTCGCTGGCAGCGCTGAGTGACGAGCGCGCTCGCGAGGTGCTGGTCTTCCACTTGCGCTCCGACGCGGAGACCGCCACGCGGGCGGCGTTGGCGCTCGGAGAGATCGGAGCCCCCTCCTGCGTGCCGCCGTTGCACGAGACGGCTCGCCGTCGTTTCGGCGGCCCGGAGCTGAGGGCTGCGGCAGCGGTTGCGCTTTCCCGTTGCGGATCCGGCGAGGGAAACGAGCTTCTGGGGCGAATGCTGAAGGCCTCGGCAAGCCGCACGCGGATGGCCGCGCTGGGAGCGCTGGCGCGGCTGCCGGTGGCAGGCGTCACCGCGCAGGCGGGCGCGCTGATGTCGGCGCGACGCTCGCTGGAGGCGTCGCTGGCGATCGAGACCGTGGCGCGATTGGCGACTCTCGACCGCGACCCGGCGCTGGACGAGCTGAAATCCCGTCTCGACGGCCTCGAGGGGGATCTGGGCTCCGAGCTGCGCGAGGCGATCGCTTCGGTCGAGGAGGATGCGAGGTGAGGCTTTTCGACTCGCACGCGCACCTGGACATGGGGCGCGGGGGGCGCGAGGAGGCCCGCGGGCAGCTGGAGAGAGCCTGGCTGGAAGGGCTGGAGGGCATCGTGGCGATCGCGGGCGCCACCCGTGTCGGGGAGTACGACGATACGGTTCGGCTCGCCCGGAGCGAGCCCCGTCTCTGGGCCGCGGCGGGGATCCACCCGCACACCGGCGATCGAGCCACGCCGGCGGAGCTGGAGCGACTGCGCTTCGCGCTGGACGAGCGCTGCGTGGTCGCGCTGGGGGAGATCGGTCTCGACTACCACTACAACCACTCCGATCCGGCCGAGCAGCGTCGGGCGTTCGCGCGACAGCTGCGGCTCGCCCACGAGGCCGCCTTGCCGGTCGTGATCCATACCCGCGACGCCGATCACGACACCCTGGCGATTCTGCGCGACGAGGGCGCCGGAGAGCTGGGGGGAGTGATCCACTGCTTCTCCTCGGGCGAGGAGCTGGCGAACGGCGCGCTGGAGCTGGATTTCTTCGTCTCGTTTTCCGGAATCGTAACCTTCGGCAGGGCGGAGTCGGTGCGCGAGGCGGCGCGGCGGATTCCGGCGGACCGCATCCTGGCCGAGACGGACTCGCCGTTTCTCTCGCCCGTGCCGTATCGAGGGCGTCCCAACGAGCCGGCGCGGGTGCGCCACGTCGTCGAACGGCTCGCCGATCTGCGGGGAGTCGAGCCCGACGAGATGGGCGGCGTCACGGCGGACAACGCGCGCGTCTGTTTCCGCCTGGACGAGGATCGATAGCGCCCAAGAGAGCCTCTGGGCCGGCGGGCTTCAGGTCCTCAGCTTGTCCTCGACCCAGTCCAGCATCGCCGAGGGCTTGGGGAGGTCGTCCGACGGATAGGTAAGCGTGTCTTTGGAAATCCGGGGCGGCATGCCGAACGCGGCGGCGAGCAGCCCGTCGATCCGCTCGTTGAACTGACCGATCTGGCGGCCGTTCGTGTGAGGCAGAATCAGCACGATCCGGGCCTTGAACAGGAAGACCAGGTCGGTCTTGCGCATTCGCTCGCAGAGCGTGTCCACCACGGCCTCGTACGTCGTCTCGTCCGGAGAGTCGTCGAAGCCCAGCACCATCACGCTGAACGCCTCTCCGTAGCGGTCCGCCCTGGAGAGCTGCTCTCCGATCCGTCCGCGCAGGTGGCGGCCCTCCAGCATCTGGACTCCGTCCTCGCGCCTATTCAGGGCCGCGTGGCAAATCGAGATCAAATCCTCGATGTCGAGCTCATGGTCCGGAATTATCTTCTGGCCCACGCGGAGCAGCTCGCGGGCGAACGCCTCCGCCATCTCGCGGTGCGTGGTGACCGCGGTGTAGCTCATGCTGGGGTGGTCGTCCTTCTTGTCCTTGGTTACGCGGGTGACGACCGTCGAGCTTCCAGTGCCTTGCTCCGACATTGTCAATCCAGAATTTTGTTCCGTTTTCCCCAAATGAGAGCAGTCCCTGATCTGCTTTCCTCCGAAATCTAGCATGTCGGGGCAGGTAGAGGAAAGGGTCCGGCCCAAAAGCGTGTCGTTTTTTTTTCGCCGCGTGTCCAACCGATCGAGAAGGGAGGAGCCAGCCGAGATGAGAGCGACGACTGCCACGGCGTGCGCGGGGAGCTTGACTCGAAGTGCGGCGTCGATGGATGCTGCCGCGATCGGGAGACGACGCGTGACCGAGGATGCCATCTCGATAGAGCAGATCTATCGTCGCTACGGTGCGATGGTGCTGCGACGCTGCCGTTCCATCCTGGCGGACGATCTCGACGCCGAGGACGCGATGCAGGAGGTTTTCGTGCGGGTCGTCCGCTCGATGAGCCGCTTTCGCGGCCAGTCGTCTCCAGCCACCTGGCTGTACAGGATAGCGACCAACATCTGCCTCAATCGGATTCGGGACGCGCGCAACCGCCAGCGGCTGGATCGCGAGGTGCTGGAGCCGCCCGAGCCGTCCGGCCCGGCGGAGATCTGGCCGCGCGATCTTGCTCTCCGCGTTCTGTCGGAGTTCGATCGCAACACGCGGGAGGCCGTGCTCTACGCCGTGGTCGAGGGCATGAACTACCGGGAGGTCGCCGAAACGATGGGATGCTCGGTCTCCCTGGTCCGCAAGCGGCTGGCCGCTTTTCGCAGCCGGGCTCCCAAGAAGGCGGCCCGGATCACGAGGGTGCGACGATGAGCGCCGGGAAGCACCGCTGTCTCAGCCAGCTGAGCGTGGAGCGCTACCTGCTCGGCGAGCTGGAGGGAAACGACCTGGAGCGCGTGGAGCGGGCGATCGCCGAGTGCGAGCGCTGCGCCTCGGCTGTCGAGGCCGCGCGGGCCGACGACCGCGCTTTCGTGCTACGGCCCGTGCCGGAGCAGATTCGCGCGCTGTGGGGCGAGGAACGACAGCGGAGGCGCTGGCCAAAGATCCTGGCCGCGGCCGTTTCGGGCGCGGCGGTCGCGCTGGCCCTGGCGCTGGCTCTGCCCGTCCTGCTCGACAGCGGGCGCCCGGACGTCGGAGCCGATCCGTTGCCCGAGGTGGGCCAGCGCGGCGATCCGTCGGCGACGCGTTTCAAGGGCGGCTCGCAGACGAGCGGCGCGGAGCCGAGCCTGGGCTTCTACCTGCTCGAGCAGGGCGAGCCGGTGCTCGGCAGGCCCGGACAGGCTCTGAGCGAAGGAGATCGCATCCAGTTCTGGTATGATCTCCCCGGCGAGAGCCGAGGAGTGATCGTGGGAGTCGACGGCCAGGGAGCGGTGACGCGCTACTTTCCGACGCCCGGCGGCGACGCCGCGCTGGCCGCGGGTGGCGAGCGGACGGTCGATTCCAGCCTGGTGCTGGACGACGCGCTCGGACCCGAGCGGTTCTTTCTCTGCGTCGGCGAGCGGATCGATCCCGAGCAGGTGGAGGAGGCGGCGCGCAGGCTGGTTGCAAAAGGCGTCGACCTGAGCAGAGTCGACCGGCTCTCCTTGGACTGCGAGCAGGCTTCGACCTGGATTCTCAAGAAGTGAGAAGCGTCGGCCCAAACGTATCGATTTCGCTGCTGGCGGCCGTTCTCTGCACGGCCGCCGCCTTCTCCGCGCGGGCCGATCCGGTCGTGCGGATCGCGATCGTGGCCGGGAACAACGTGGGACTGGCCCGCTCGGAGCCGCTCAAGTACGCGCAGCGCGACGCGGCGAGGATGGCGGAGCTGCTGCGGGAAATCGGAGGGGTGAGCGAGGAGAACCTGTTCCTGTTGCGCGGCGGCGGCCCCGGCGATCTGCGCGAGGCGTTCGACGCGGCGTCCTCTCGCCTCGCGGACAGCGAGGGAGACGCGGTCTTTCTCTTCTTCTACTCGGGGCACGCCGACTCCGGATGGCTGCGGATGAACGGCCGTGGAATTCCGCTCGAGGAGATCCGTCGGCGCCTCGAATTGATGCCGGCCAAGCTGCGCGTGGCGATCGTGGACGCCTGCCAGTCGGGAGCGATCACCCGCGCCAAGGGCGGCAAGGTGGTCTCGCCGTTTCTCGAGGAGCGGCCGGTACGGGTCGAGGGGATGGTGATCCTGACCTCGGCCTCGGCCGCCGAGCCGGCGCAGGAGTCGGACATCCTGCGCTCCTCGTTTTTCAGCCATCACCTGATGTCCGGGCTGCGGGGCCCGGCCGATCGCAGCGGCGACGGCGCGGTTTCGGCGCAGGAGGCCTACGATCACACCTATCGTTTCACGGTCAGGGAGACCGAGGGTACCAGCGGCGGCGCTCAGCATCCCACCTTCCTCTACGCCCTCGAGGGCGAGGGCGAGGTGGAGCTGACCTCGGTGGAGACGGGCAGGGCGCGGATCGAGCTCGCCGAGGAGCTGGACGGCACGGTCCTGTTCCTGGACGGAGCGGGCGGAATCGACGCCGAGGTGATCAAGCGGGCGGGCGAGACGATCAAGGTCGCTCTGCCGCCCGGAGAACACGAGGTGCGCTGGCGTGCGAGCAACAGCCTCTGGGTAGCGCGCGTGGACCTGAGCGACGGCGGGGTCGAGCGTCTCGACACGGCGAGCTTCGAGCGCCGCGACCTGGAGGCGGCGACGCTCAAGGGCGACGCGGCCGCGAGCGGCTCGGAAGCGAACGAGGAAGAGCCCGTCGAAGAGGAATCCGGCCCGAGGCCGTTGGACGACACGCCGTTGGGCGGCGGCGCGAGCTGGAGCGAGGCGGAATCCTCCGCGTCGATCGGCGAGGTCGAGGGGCCGCCTCCGAGCGCGGAATCGGAAACCCGACATCCGCTGGAGCCCGATCCGGAAGTCGACGAGGACGGGGACTCACGGTCGTTCGCCCGCAGCGAGGAGGCGCTGCTGTGGCCGCCGCTGGCGCTCGGGATCTCGTTGGTCGGCCCGGGAGTTCCGCAGATGATCGAGAAAGACTACACCCGCGGAGGTCTGCTGCTCGGCCTGTTCGCGGCCAGCGCGGTCGGGGCCGGGGTCTTGAGCCGCCCGCTGGCTCCGAGCGAGAAGGATGGCTGGCGGGCCGCGCGCATGGGAGGCTCGGCGGCGCTGGGAATGACGGCCTTCCATCTCTACGCGTTGTCCGCGATCGACGCCTTCTACTCGGTGACGCGAGGCGGGCCGGGATACCCCGACCTGGAGGATCTGGATCTGGAGCTGGAGCTGACGATCCGCCCCTCGCTGACGCGTGACGCCTCCGACGAGCTGCGTATCGCGATGGCGGGAGGGATCGGAATCGGGCTGGCGGTGCATCCCAACTTGGTGCTCGGCTTGCGTGACTTTTCGCTGTTCGCCGGAAAGCGGGTCGGGGCCGCTCAGCTCGCCCCAGAGATTCGCGGCCGGTGGCTGCTCTCGCCCCGGGTGGGATGCTCGATCGCGGCCGGAATGACGGCGCAGCTCCTGTTCGATACGCAACGGCTCGAGGAGGTGGAGCGCTCCGTCGGCGAGCGGCGTTTCTCCTGGTCGCTGTTTCCCTACGGAGCCGTCGCCTTGCACTACTATCCCGCCCGCTCGTGGTCGCTCGATTTCGGGGCGCGCGCCGGGGTCACGGTTCGAACGCGCCGGCTGTGGAACGACCTGGCGCAGGCGGGCACGGCGTTCGCCGCCGAGTATGCCGGAGGTCTGACATGGTATCATTGATTGCGCGCCTGGCGCCCGTGGCTGTCGCCCTGCTCGCTGCGGCCTGCTCCTTGCAGTTCTCCGAGAGCGATCCCTACGACGAGGCTTTCGATCCCGGCCTTTTCGCCGGGGTTCGGATCGCCGGCGTGGAGGGCGATATCGATCTGCGCGCCGTGGAGGGCGGCGACGTGGTGATGCGCGGCACGAGGCGGGCCCTGGGCGGCACGCGGCGGGACGCGCGGGACAACCTCGAGCACGCCGAGCTGGTAGCGCGCGAAGGTGGAGACGCACTGGAGCTGGCGTTCGATCCTCCGCTGAGCAAGCTCGGGCTGGTGGACTTGAGCCTGGACCGCGTCTGCGACGTACCCCCGTGGATGGGTATCGAGGTCGGCGTCGATCGCGGCAGCCTCTCGACGCGAGGCCTGCGCGGCGAGATCGACCTCGAGACCGGCGACGGAGACATAGCCGTCGAAGAGGGCGGAGAGCTCCCGGTCGGTCTGCGCACCGACGGCGGCGCGGTGACGGCGCGAGTCCGCGGCGGCCTCGAGGTGAGAGCCACTCGCCGGGTCGAGCTGGAGATCGAGGGGACCGGCGATCCGCCGCTGGAGGTCGAGACCCGGGGGGGAGATGTGCTGCTCGCGCTAGAGCCGCAGGATTTGCGCATTGTCTGTTACCCCGAAGGCGGAAAGGTCACAGTCGCGGCGGAGCTGCACGCCGATATCCGGGAGCTGGAGGACGGAGGCGTGATGGTCGGCGGCGGGGAAGCGCAGGGAGCGAGGAGCGGAAGCATCCGTTCCGGCGGAGGAGATATTCATATCGATGTTTTGCCTGCGAAAGATTCCTCCGGATACGAGATTTTTTTCGTCGGCGCGGATCCCCTACAATAGTTGCCATTCGCCGCGTTACCGACAATAATCTAGTGGTTCGGATCGTTGCTAGGACGATGCTCGTGTTAAAGGACAGGGCGGCTGATGCCGGTCTTCGACCCTGCGGGTGGTGAGAGATGAAAGCGTGTCCCAAGTGCGGCAAGCGGTTTCTGGGCAACGAGGAGTTCTGCCCCAGCGACGGCGCGACCCTCGCCGAAATCGACGAAAAGACGACCGAGGATCCGCTGGTGGGAACGACGGTCGACGGCCGCTACCAGATCGAGAAGAAGCTGGGCGAGGGCGGAATGGGCGTGGTCTACCTGGCCACGCACGCGATGATCGGCAACCGCTGCGCCCTCAAGGTGCTGCGCGGCGAGCTGTCCGGCGAGGGCGAGGTGGCCGAGCGTTTCATCCAGGAGGCGCGGGCAGCCGCGGCGATCGGCAACGACCATATCGTCCAGATCACCGACTTCGGCCAGCTTCCCGACGGTGCGGCCTATTTCGTGATGGAGTTCCTCGACGGCGAGGAGCTGCAGAAAGTCATCGAGGAAAGTCAGAAGCTGCCTGCCGAGCAGGTGCTCGACATCATGATCCAGGCCTGCGAGGCGCTGGCCGCCGCGCACAACTCGGACATCATCCACCGCGACCTGAAGCCCGAGAATATCTCGCTGATCAAGAAGGGCGACACCGACAACTTCGTCAAGGTTCTCGATTTCGGCATCGCCAAGGTGGCCTCGGGAGAGGAGGGCAAGCGCCTGACCAAGACCGGGATGATCTTCGGCACGCCGCAGTACATGTCCCCGGAGCAGGCCGCCGGCACCGGCGTGGACGCCCGCACGGACATCTATTCGCTGGGCATCATCATGTACGAGATGCTCAGCGGGCACGTGCCGTTCGAGGCCGACACCTTCATGGGCGTTTTGACCAAGCACCTCTACGAGGAGCCGATTCCGCCGCGAAGGCTGGTGCCTCCGGTCGAGATCGACGCCAACGTGGAGGCGGTGCTGCTCAAGGCGATCGCCAAAAAGCCAGAGAAGCGCTACCAGAGCATGGCCGACTTGAGGGACGACCTGAAGGCGCTGGCCGACGGCGAGACGCCGACCATCGTCTACGACCAGATGCGCGACACCGCCGCCACCACGGTGCCGCCGCCCTCACCGTCCTCGGTCGTCGGCGGCAAGAAGCGCACAGTGGGCGAGGCGGTTTCGGCGGGGCGTTCCAAGTGGCCGATCTTCGCGGGAGTCGGAGCGGTCGCGGTGCTGGGCGCGGTGGTGGCCGTGTTGTTCTTCACCGGAGGGGACAACGGTCAATCCGCGCAGGCCGAACCGTTGCCGGGCGAGGCGGACCAGGCCGCCGCGGCCGCGCCCGAGCCGGAGCCCGAGCCGGAACCGGAATCCGAGGAGGGCGAGAAAAAGGCCGCCGCCGAGGACGA
Source organism: uncultured Myxococcales bacterium (assembly GCA_964530995.1). GTDB lineage: Bacteria > Myxococcota_A > Polyangia > JAAYKL01 > JAAYKL01 > CAZHCG01. The sequence continues at coordinate 15,208 of CAZHCG010000015.1, read as the reverse complement.
CGGGGAGCCCGTCTACGTCGTGATTTCGTCCGACCAGGACGGCGTCAGGATCTACAACGAGAAAGGCGCCCTGCTGGGCCCGCTTCCGTTCCGCCTGGTCAGGCCGGGAGGCGACGACCCGGTGGAGCACTACACCGTCAAGAAGAAGGGGTTCGAAGACGTCGAGGTGGCGGTGACCTCCGCCACGCCGGAGAGCTTCGAGATCTCGCTCGAGGAGGCGGAAAAGGCCAGGCCGGGCAAAGCGGGCAAGGGCGGGCGCGGGGGACGCAAGAGCGGAGGCGGCCAGAAGGCCAAGGCTTCCGCGGGCAGCGGCACCGAGAAGGTCAAAGTACCCAAGAAGAAGAAGAAGAAGCTCACCGGCGACTTGGCGGATCCTTGGGCGCAGTAGAAGCTTTCAAAACGGTTTTCGGGCGGCGGCGGACGATGGCGGTGATCGGCGCCTCCGACGCGCCGTCCTCCAGCGTTTCGACGGCAGAGCGCCTCGGAGCCGCAATCGCGGCCGAGGGTTGGAACCTTCTTTGCGGAGGGGGGAGCGGCGTGATGGAGGCTGCCTGCAAGGGGTTCGCCGAGCACAGGTCCAGGAGCGCAGAAGGGGGCGTCTCGATCGGGATGCTGCCCGGGGTCGATCCCGCCTGGGGCAATGCCTACCTGGACGTGGTGCTGCCCACCGGGATGGGTCTGGCGCGCAACGCGGTCATCGCGCGATCGGCGCTGGGGGTTTTCGCGGTTGGGGGACAGAGCGGCACGCTCTCGGAGATGGCCTTCGCCTGGCAGATGGGCAAACCGATCGTGGCCCTGACCGAAGCCGGCGGCTGGGGCGCGCGGCTGGCCGGGGAGGCGCTCGACGACCGCAGGAACGACGTGGTGATCGCGGCGGACACGGTCGAGGACGCCGTTCGATCCATGCGCGACGCCGTGCGAGGCGAGTGGCGATGAGCGAGCCTCGCTCCGCGTCCGACAGCGACGATCTCGGCGAGGGTTTTCGCTTTGAGCTGAGCGGGCTGGCGCGCGCTGGAAGCTCGGTGCTGCTCGCCGTTTCGGGTGGCTCGGATTCTGTCGGGATGCTGCATCTCGCCACGTCGTGCGCCGAGGAGCTGGGGCTTCGGCTGAGCGTCGGCTACGTCGATCACGGCCAGAGAAAGGCCGCGGCGGACGAATGGCGCTTCGTCCGCGGACTGGCCGACGAGCAGGGTTTGCCCGCGCACCGCGTCGAGATTCCGCCGCCCGAGGCCGCGCGGATCGAGTCGAGCGGCTCGCGCCAGGACGCCCTGCGCCGCGCGCGCTACGCACTGCTGGCCGGCCTGGCGCGCGAAATCGCCTGCGAGAGCGTGGCGACCGCCCACACGCGCGACGACCAGGCCGAGACCGTCCTGCTGCGTTTGCTGCGCGGGACCGGGATCGACGGGTTGGGCGGAATTCCCCCGGTCAGGAGAATCGGAGACGGCGTCGAAGTGATTCGCCCGTTGCTGTTCGCCGCCCGCGAACGGATTCGCGACTACCTGCGGGAGCGGGACGCCGGCTGGATCGAGGATCCGTCCAATCTGGATTCGGCTTACACGCGTGTCAAAGTGCGCCGGGAGCTGCTGCCGCTGCTGGAGGAGATCCACGGCGGCGCGGCGAATCGGATCGCAGCGCTGGCGGACGAGTGCCGCCGGACTCGCGAGCTGCTGGACGGATGGATCGACGAGCTGCGACCGCTGGAGGATTTGCGCCTGGGCGGCGGTGTGCTCGTGACTCGCGCGGCATTCGAGCGGCTGCCCCCGGTTCTCCGGGCCCGCCTGGTTCGCGCCGCGATCGCGCGAGTCAAGAAGGAGATCGGAGCCGTGGAAAGAGTTCACGTAGAGGCGATCGAGAGGGCGCTGGGGGAGGGCGCCTCCACCGGCGCGATTCAGCTGCCGGGTGACTCGGTCGCCTACGCGGCGGCGGGCTCGTTGTGGATCTTTCCCGAGCCTCCCGAGCGGGAGATCGAAGGGTCGGCGAGACCGGCGCAACGGGACGACGGGAGCTGGACGGCGCGCGTCGGAGCGCTGGGGGCTGTGGTGGAGCTGCGGTCCGCCGACCGCTGGCTGGTGGAGGACCTGGAGCTGAGATCGCGTCGGAGGGGCGATCGGCTGGAAGGATCGAGGACCAAGCTGAAGGAAAAGATGATCGACGCGGGGCTGCCCAGGATGTACAGGCCGTTCGCACCCGTGCTGGCTGGGAACGAAGGAATCGTAGCGTGTCCGGCGATAGTCTCCTGCCGGCGAAAACGCCTGGATCTGACCTGGGTTATCGAAAAAAATGCCCCAATCCGAGACGTCCTGGACCAGACCTCGGAGACCCTGAAGCTGGACGCTTGTTGACAGGGTCATGCTTGGAAAAGTTCACTGTGGGCATAGTCGGGCGAGCTCGGAGATGAGGTGCTAAAATTGAACATGGAGCAGAGGCGTGGTAAACACTCCGCGCGCTGCGCTCGGTGAGCGAGGTATTTTTCTGCTGTGAACCAGAAGCTCAAATCGATCATCATCTGGGGCATCATCATCTCGGGCCTCTTCTTCGTGCTGATGGTGCTCAAGGGCGAGCCCGGAGCCCGCGAGGTCGACTTCAGCGAGTTCCAGACCGATCTCAACGCCGGCAACGTCAAGGAAGTCACGATTCGCGGCCGCAGGTACATCTACACGCGCACCTCGGAGTCCGGGATCGAGGAGGAGGTGCAGACGATCGGGATCGAGCCGGACCGCGAGTTCTCCAACCAGTTGCTCGGTCACAACGTCAAGGTCCGCTACGAGGAGGCCGACGACGACGGTTTCCTGCACGGAGTGCTGATCACCTGGCTGCCGATGATCGTGTTGCTGTTCGTCTTCTTTTTCTTCATGCGGCAGATACAGTCGGGCGGCGGCAAGGCGATGAGCTTCGGCAAGAGCCGCGCGCGCCTGATGTCCGATCATTCCAAGAAGGTGACCTTCGACGACGTCGCCGGCATCGACGAGGCGCGAGAAGAACTCGAGGAGATCATCGACTTTCTCAAGGATCCCAAGAAGTTCCAGCGGCTGGGAGGACGGATTCCCAAGGGAGTCTTGCTGATGGGAGCGCCGGGAACGGGCAAGACCCTGCTGGCCAGGGCGATCGCCGGAGAGGCGGGCGTGCCGTTCTTCTCGATCAGCGGTTCGGACTTCGTGGAGATGTTCGTCGGGGTCGGTGCTTCGCGCGTGCGCGACCTGTTCGAGCAGGGCAAGAAGAATGCGCCTTGCATCGTTTTCATCGACGAGATCGACGCGGTCGGCCGCCAGCGCGGCGCCGGTCTGGGAGGCGGTCACGACGAGCGAGAGCAGACGCTCAACCAGCTGCTGGTCGAGATGGACGGTTTCGAGGCCACCGACGGGGTGATCATCGTCTCGGCCACCAACCGCCCCGACGTGCTCGATCCCGCGCTGCTGCGACCGGGCCGCTTCGATCGGCGGATCGTGGTTCCCCGCCCCGACGTCAAGGGCCGCGAGGGAATCCTGTCCGTGCACACCAAGCGCACCCCGATCGCCTCGGTGGTCGAGCTGGGGGTGATCGCGCGCGGAACTCCGGGCTTCTCCGGCGCCGACCTGGAGAATCTGGTCAACGAGGCGGCGCTGCTGGCGGCGCGCAAGAACAAGGACCTCGTCGAGATGGACGATTTCGAGGAGGCCAAGGACAAGGTGATGATGGGCGCCGAGCGGCGCTCGATGATCATCTCCGAAAGCGAAAAGCGCATCTCGGCCTACCACGAGTCGGGGCACGCGCTGGTGGCGCGCCTGCTGCGCGAGGCCGATCCGGTTCACAAGGTCACGATCATTCCCCGCGGTCGGGCGCTGGGAGTAACTCAGCAGCTTCCCACCGAGGATCGCCTGATGGTGACCAAGCGCTTCACCGATACCAAGATCGCCGTGGCGATGGGAGGCCGGATCGCCGAGGAGATCATCTTCGGCGAGCTGAGCACCGGCGCGGGGCACGACATCCGCGAGGCGACCAGCCTGGCGCGACAGATGATCTGCGAATGGGGGATGAACGACAAGCTCGGGCCGCTCTACTACGGCAAGAAGGAAGAGGCCGTCTTCCTCGGACGCGAGATCGCCCAGCAGCAGGACTTCTCCCAGAAGACGGCGCAGAAGATCGACGAAGAGGTCCACGAGACGGTGATGGCGCAGTACCGCCGGGCGCGGAAGCTGATCGAGAACAACCTCGATGCGCTGGAGGGACTGGCGCGCGGCCTTCTCGAGTTCGAGATGCTGGAGAGCGGCGATATCGACTGCATCCTGCGCGAGAATCGGGCCAGCGGCGAGGTCAGCTACGAGCCGTTACCCGACTCCGAGCCGGATCGGAAGGGGACGGCTGTATCGGGGGAAGATCGGGACAACGGGACCGAGACGGTCGCTGATTCCGAAAAGGTTTCCGGGCGCGGCGGCTGCGAGCCGGAGCCCGAGCCCGAGCCGGCCTGATCTCGCTCGCGAAGTGTCGTCGGCGTCGCCGCCAAAGCGACCCGGGTCCGCGGGGAGAGACGGGATGATCGTAACGAAACAGGAGCCGAAGACGGGGGTGCGCAAAGCGCTGACGATCTCGCTGGCGGCCGCGGTGCTGTGCCTGTCGGGTCCGGCTGCGGCGTTCGAAGTGGGGGTGGTCGCGGCCGGGGCCGACTCCGAGTGGTCTCGAGAGATGAATCTGATTGTCAGAGAAGCGCTGTCCGCCAGGGGATACGAAGCGACCGCGATCGAGCTCGGCGACGAAAAGGAGCTCGCCTTCGAGAGCACGGAAGAGCTGGAAGCGCTGGCCAGGTCGGCCGGGGTGGGCGCCTTGCTGATTCACCACCTGGCTTGGTCCGAGCGCCAGGCCGTCGCTGTGCAGGTGCTGACCTTGCGGCTCGTCTCGGCGGACGGGAGCCTCGACGAGTCCTTCCAGAAGCGCACCACGAGGGACAGGACTCGGGCGCTGGCGTCGCGTTTCATCGACAAGACCCTGCTTTTGGGCGGCACGGGCGTCGCGGTGCGGCGTACGCCGGCGATGTCGGCGGCCGTGATCCTCACGGCTTTCGGCGTGCAGGCGGCCACCTACCTCTTGCCGTACGCGCCGCTCTCCACCAGCGAGAGAATCGGCCGGCATTGCTCCGATTGCGTCCACGGGGCGCTGGGTGCCTACCTGGTGGGATCACCGGCTCTCTCGACCGCCGCCGCCTGGAGGGTGGCGGCCGCGAGCAGATCCTGGCGACCCTCTTTCTGGTGGATGCTTGCGGGCGGGTATGTCGGCGCGATCGCATCCTACGGGTTGGGCTGGTCAGACGAGTGGGGAGAGACCGACGAGGGGATGGATTTTCTCGCGCTCGGCCTGTTTCCGGTGCTGCTGCCCGCCAGCGGCGTGTTCGTCGCCTATGTCTTGTCCAAGCGTCCCGCCGCGTCGAGCGCCCGGGAAGCGCGCGTCGCTCGGCAGGAGCCGCGAGTCGCCTGGATTCCGCCGATTCCGCTCGTAGCCGAGGGACGGTTCGGAATCTCGCTCGGCGGCCTGGCTTTCTAGTCTCGACAGAGATGGTACACTCCCGCTTCGCGGGAAGGAGCGCGATGCGACCGAGCGAAGCCTACCAGTGGTTGGACGAGCACTATCGTCAGACATCCTACCTGGCCTCCGCGGCCGAGCTGCTCGCCTGGGACCAGCGCACCTGTCTGCCGCGCAAGGGGCACGCGCACCGCGCCGAGCAGATGGCGGCCATGGCGCGCCTGCTGCACGAAAAGTCGGTCGACCCGCGCATCGCGGAGAGGCTCGCGGACGTCGAGGGCAGCGAGCTGCTCGATGATCCCCGCCGCGCCGAGGCGGTCAACGTCAGGCACTGGCGCAGGGACCACGATCGCTCGCGCAAGCTGCCGGTTTCACTGAGCGAGGAGCTGGCTCGCGCGGCCGCGGCGAGCGAGTCGGCCTGGGAGGCGTCGCGGCGGAGGGGGGACTGGGACGCCTTCGCTCCGCACCTGGAGCGGCTGCTCTCCTTGCTGCGGTGCAAGGCGGGGGCGCTGGCCGAGGACGGCGAGCCTTACGACGCTCTGCTGGACGAGTACGAGCCGGACGAGACCGTGGCGCGGCTGGCTCCGATGTTCGGCCGCCTCCGCGATGCTCTTTCCGGGCTCTTGAAGGGAATCGAGAGATCGAGCGTGAGCCCGAGGAGCGGCGTCCTTCGGCTCGACTGTCCGGTTCCGGACCAGCAGAGGCTGGTCGCAGCCGCCGTGACGCGCCTCGGTTACGACCTGAAGGCCGGGAGGATCGACGTCGCCGCGCATCCGTTCACTGTCGGCATCGGCCCCGGCGACGTGCGGATCACCACGCGCTACCAGCGCGGCCCGTTCGCGCCGGCGCTGTTCGGCGCGATCCACGAGGCGGGGCACGCGATGTACGAGCAGGGGCTCCCGGCCGAGCACTGGGGCCGGCCTCGTGGCGAGCCGGCCTCGCTCGGAGTCCACGAGTCGCAGTCGCGCTTCTGGGAGAACATGGTCTGTCGCTCGGCGGGATTCTGGGAGGGATTCCTCCCCGAGGCCAAGCGGATGCTTCCCGCCCTCGAGGGCGTCGACCACGCCGATTTCGTGCCGGCGATCAACTCCGTGATCCCGGGGCCGATTCGCGTCGAGGCCGACGAGGTGACCTACAACCTCCACATCCTCTTGCGTTTCGAGCTGGAGCTGGCGCTGTCGAGGGGAGAATTGAAAATCGGCGATCTGCCGGGAGCCTGGAACGAGAAGATGCGCGACTACCTGGGAGTCGTCGTTTCCGATCCCGCGCTGGGGGTGATGCAGGACGTGCACTGGGCCGCCGGCCTGGTCGGCTACTTTCCGACCTACACGCTGGGCAACATCTACGCCGCTCAGCTGTACAGGGCCGCCGGCGAGCAGCTGGGAGACCTGCAGGAGATGTTCGCCGCGGGCCGTTTCGCCCCGTTGCTGGACTGGCTCAAAGAGCGGGTGCACCGGCCGGGAGGGACCTTCGAGCCACGGGAGCTGATCCGCCGGGTCACCGGAGCGGAGCCGGACGAGAGCTGTTTCGTCGAATACTGCCGCGGCAAGTACGAGACGATCTACCATCTGTGATGCGGGAGGGCGCACTGGTCGGTGCGGTGCTCGGATTGATTGCGCTGGTCGGCGCGCTGCGAATCTTCGACTGGATCGAACTGATGATCGGTGGCGCCTGGGTGCTGGCGGTCGGATGGGGCCTCGGCCTGCCCGCCGGAATCACCTACCACGTTCTGCTCTACAGGACGCTGAGCAAGGACGGCGAGATGCCCGGGCGGTGGATTCTGCGCCCCGGACAGCTGAACAGAAGCCTCGGCGAGACGGATCGCCGGCGCGTGATGCCCTGGTGGTACGCCGGAGGAGGCGGGTTCTTGCTGATCGTGATCGGGCTCGTGCTGGTTGCGATCGGGATGATATCAGGGCTCGCGCAGACTTGATGCGATGCATTACCTATTGCGCATAACAGGGCATGAATGCTTGCTAAAACGGTAGAGAGAATCCGGGGCGAAACGCCACTCCGGAGTCTCGAGAGCGGCTGATCGGTCGTCGTCGTACCACGGCGAGAGCGAGGCCGATTCCGGGTTTCGCAGCACGTGGATATCCTGCGCCGGCATGTAGCTCTGGGCCAGCAGGAAGACGACCTCGCCGGTTTTCGATACGGCGGTGTCGAGCACGATCACGGCGTGACCGAAAGCTCCTCCTCCGGCTGGCTGGATGAAGACGTCTCCGGCTCGCAGCTCTTCCGAGTCGGGAACCGGTTCCATCTCGCGCATCAGCGAGGCGCTGTTGGCATAGGCGAACACCCTGTTCAGGTAACGGCGAAAATCTCGCGCTCCGCCCGACCAGCGGATCGGCTCGCCGCGGACGTTGCGAAAGCAGATCCGGCCGCCGCGACCGGAGGAGAACAGGTACTCGGCCCTGAGGCGCATCACCGCGTCGGCGCACTGTTGCAGGTCGCGCCGCCCGGTGTCGATATCGATCACCGCCGCGTGGACGTCCTGGCGCGACTTGGGAGAGCCGTCGTGGAGGCGCACGGGTGCGCCTTTCTCGCGCAGCGGCAGGTGGCGCAGCCACTCGGCGAAGTCGCCCCGTTCCGCTCGGCGGCGCCGATAGCCGTCGGGAGGAGCGAAGCGCGTGAAGAGAAGCTCGTCCGGGGCCGACGCCAGCCAGCGATAGGGACGTGCGCCGGCGGGATCCTCCAGGGTCCGCTCGACTTCGGCGAGGATCTCTTCGGCCCTGGCTGCGATTACAGCCGAAACCGGATCGGGGTCCGGTGCGCTCTGCTTCCGCGCAGCGGAGCTCGGCTCGGGCGGCTGCGAGGGAGACTCTCGCCGGGCTTCGGGCCGCGCGGTGGCCGGGGGGGTACGGGATTCGCGAACGACGGAAGGGGGATCCGCCTCCGGCGCCGGAGGGGCGGTGCAGGCCGGCGCAGCCGACGCCAGCACCGCGGCGGCGAGCAGCTTCCTCATGTCATTGCGTATTTCACCTTTGTTCAAATTGATTGTCCCCACACCGCTCTCCGACGCCGGCTTCGGCGGGGTTGACGAGGGTTTGCTCGCGGTCTCAGCTCGATGCTGCTCGGAAGACGGCCAGGTTCTCTTCTCTGAGCTTGCGCGGGACGGCTTCGGCCAAAGCTTTTTCGGCCGTCTCGGCGTTGACCCCGGGCACGGCTCCGGTCCCGATCGCGCGGCCGAACAGCGCCACGTTCTGCATGCGCGGCTCCGCGAGGTCCTCTACGAAGACCCGCTCCAGCCGGCCGTTCTTCTTCTCCACCGCCGCGGCCAGCTCTGCGTGGCCGGGGTACTCGGCCAGCTTCATCCGCACGTGGATCGGCTGGTAGACGGTGTCGTAGTAGATCGCGACGCCGCCCTGTCTCAGCATCGGCGTCACCGCGCGCAGCGTCTCCAGCCGCTCCAGCCCCAGGATCAGGTCGGCCTCGCCGAGCGGCACCCGCGGCATGCGCGCCGCCTCGCCCAGCCGGATGTGCGAGACCACGGTTCCGTGGCGCTGGGCCAGGCCGTGCGTGTCGCAGCCGCGCACGCGGTGGCCGGCCGCCAGGCAGGATTGGCCGAGCACCTCGGCCAGCAGGCCGATCCCCTGTCCGCCCACGCCGCTGAGGTAGATGTTGGTCGTCCGCTCGCTCATTTCTCACCTCCCGGGCTCGGTCGATACAGCGCCTCGACCGGGCAGGTCGGCAGGCAGGAGCCGTCGCCGATGCAGAGGTCGGGATGCGTGGTGACCGAGCCGTCCTCGTGCAGCACGAACGAGGGGCATCCGAACTGCGAGACGCAGACGTGGAGCTGGTCGCACTTCTCGGCGTCGACCCTGATCCGCGGCAGCGAGAAGCCCGGGATCTTGCGGCGCTGCTCGCGGGTGAACTTGAGCATGCAGGGGTGGCGCGCGATCACCACGGAGAAGCCCCGGTGATCGAGCGCCTCGCGCACGCGGGCGGTCAGCTCGGCCTGCTGGTAGGCGTCCACGTCGCGGATCATCTTGCAGCCCATCGCCTCGAACAGCGGCACCCACGGGATCTTCTCTCCGCGCTCTCCGCTGCCCGGGCGCGGCTGGTGGCCGGTCATCGCGGTCGTGCCGTTCTCCAGCAGCACCAGCGTCACGTCGTGGTCGTTGACGATCGCGTTGATCACGCCCGGCAGCCCGGCGTGGATCATCGTCCCGTCGCCCATGAAGGCCAGCACCCCGCGATCGTGGCCGCCCAGCGCCAGACCCGAGGCGGTGGCGGTGGCGTGGCCCATGCACAGCAGCACCTCGCCCATCTCGTAGGGCGGCATGTAGCCCATCGAGTGGCAGCCGATGTCGGCGACCGTGATCGCGTCGTTGCCCAGCGCCTTTTTCACCGCGTGGAACGCCGAGCGGTGTCCGCAGCCCGGGCAGAGCTGCGGCAGCCTGGGGATCGCCTCGGAGGCGGCCGGCTCGGGCCGCGCGGCGAACAGCGACGGCCAGGTCTCGGAGAGGATGCGCCAGGTGCGGTGCGGGACCAGCTCGCCCTGCAGGTCCTCGGGCCGCGCGCGGGCCAGGATTCGACACGAGCCGATCCCGGCGTCGAACGCCGCGACCTTGATCTCGTTTTCCATCACGCGATCGAGCTCCTCCACCACCAGCACCTCGTCGTGCGACTCGAGGAACTCCAGCAGCTCGGCGCGCGGCAGCGGGTAGGTCATCCCCAGCTTGAGCAGATCGATCGGCGCTTGCGCCTCCTCGAGGTTCTCCCGCACGGCCAGCGCCGGCAGCCCGGCCGAGATCACCCCGCGCCGTTCGCCGTCGGGCTTCTCGCCGCCGAACGAGTGGATCCGGTCGAAGCGCGCCCGGTCGCCGCTCTCGGCGAGCCGCTCGAGCTTCTCCAGCGCGCGGGCCTTGAGCGAGCGCACGGTGACCGTGATCGGGACGTAGGGCCCGTTGTCGGCGGAGAAGCGCGGGCTCCAGTCCGGCTCCTCGTCCGGGAGCGGACCGAAGTCGACCACCTCGCGCGCGTGGCTGACGTGGGTGGTCATCCGCAGCAGAATCGGCGAGCGCTTCTCGCGCGAGAGCCGCATGGCCTCGAGGTACATCTCGTAGGCCTCGCGCGGCGTGGCCGGCTCCAGCATGGGAATGTACGACATTCGCGAGAAGTGGCGGTTGTCCTGCTCGTTCTGCGATGAGTTGGCGCCCGGGTCGTCGCCGAGCACGACCACCAGCCCGCCGATCAGCTCCATCATCGAGAGTTGAATCAGCGAGTCGGAGGCCACGTTGAGTCCCACCGACTTGAAGAAGCAGGTGGCGCGGTGCCCGTTGAGCGAGGCGCCGACCGCGACCTCGAGCGCCACCTTCTCGTTGGTGGAGTACTCGAAGTAGCAGGGGCGCTGCGCCTCGTCGATCGAGGTCAGCGCGGCCGCGATCTCGGGCGTGGGCGATCCCGGGTAGGTGGTCGCGACCTGCACGCCCGACTCGATCATCGCCCGCGCCAGGGCGTGGTTGCCCATGATCATCGCGGACCACGGTTCTTTTTTCGTCAGGTTCTCCGAGAGCTTGGACATCTGTTTCTCCGTTGGAGCCCCGGGGCTCCCGGCGGAAGGATCAGAACGGCGCGAAGCTGCTCTTGGCCCAGTAGTCCTCCTTGAGGCTCTCCTGCTGGGCGACCAGGGCATCGAAGTGTTCCTGCTCCCAGGCGGCGAGCTCTTCGTAGAAGGAGCCGAGCACCGGATCGTCCGCCTCGCGGGCGGCCTGCTTGTAGTGCCGGATCGAATTCAGCTCGAGCTGGGCCCCCACGCTCAGCGCGGTCATCTCGTAGTGCGCGTCGGCGATCCGCTCCTTGATCTGCGAAGAGAAGATCGGGCTCGAGCCCGACAGATCCGAGCGCGGGCCGAGCGAGAGGTCGGCGTCGGGCCGCCCGTTTTCCAGCACCGACTCGTGCTGCTTGCGCAAGAACTCGAAGTGCTCCAGCTCGTCGGCGGCCAGCTGGGCGAAGACCTCCTTGCCCTTGGGATCGCTCGTGGTCTCGGCCGCCATCGAGTAGAAGTGGTGTCCCTCGTGCTCCGCCCGCATCGCTTCGAGCAGCCCCTCGGCCATCTTCGCTGCGCTCTGGTCCGGCATGCTTTTCTCCCTGGTCGGTTCAGTTGTCGGTGAGCACGTTCTCGTCGTACTCCAGCTCGAAGCGCAGCTTGTGCTTGGCCTCCTCCTGGGCCAGGCCGAGCAGCAGCTTCTCGATCTCGGCATCGTCCACCCGGGCCGCCAGGTCCGAGTAGAGCCTGAAGGCGGCCTTTTCCTTCTTCATCGCGATGATCAGCGCGTCCTGGTAGTCGAGGTCTCCGCCGGGCTCCTCGGCCACCGTGTACTCGGCGAGCTTGAGGTCGGCGATCTTCTGCGAGGAGGAGAGCATCCGCTTGCCCCCCTTGACGCCCTGCAGCTTGGACTTGTGTCCCATCTCCTCCTTGGCGAACTGGGCGAACGTATCCTTCATCGCCCGGGTCTTGGCGCGCTCGGCCATCTCGTTGTAGAAGTCGGCCGCCTCCTGCTCGCGTTCGATGGCGAAGTTCAGAATTTCGTCGACGTTGCTCAAATCGGTCATCTGGATTCTCCTTGTTGGCTCCGAATCCGAGCGGAAGGGCTCAGACGGGCTCGAACATGTCCTTGCCCACGCCGCACAGCGGGCAGACCCAGTCCTCGGGCACGTCTTCCCACGCCGTGTTCGGCGCGACGCCGCTCGGTTCGTGTCCCTTTTCCGGATCGTAGATGTAACCGCAGGCCTTGCACTTGTACTTGGTCATCGAAAACCTCCTCCTCGCCGATGACGGGGGTCGTCCCCCGGCGAGAGATCACCCCGCTCGCCGGGCTTTCTCCCGCAACTGTTTCGCCGTCTTCTCGCCCAGGGCGCGACAGCGCGCCAGATCTTCATCGTCCGGTACGTACTTCACTTTCAGCCCTTCGTCCACCAGCTCCACGTTCATCTTCTCCAGGCGGGCTCGCAGGTGGGCGACCGCCTCGCCGCTCCAGCCGTAGGAGCCGAACGCTGCGCCCACCAGGTTGCGCGGCCCCAGCCCGCCCAGGTAGGTCGTCGCGTCCGCGAGCGTGGGGTAGATCTGGTTGTTCATCGTCGGCGAGCCGACCAGCAGGGCGCCGGCCTCGAGCAGCTCGGTGGCCAGATCGCTGCGATGGGATCCCTCGAGCGGCATCAGGCGCGCCTCGGCGCCTTCGTGGATCAGCCCGTCGGCGATCGCCCTCGCCATCAGCGCGGTGCTCCCCCACATCGTGTCGTAGACCACGACCGCCTTGTTGGTCGGAGCCTGCGCGGACCAGCCGCGGTAGAGATCCACGATCTGATCCGGGCCTTTGCGCCAGGCCGGCCCGTGGTCGGGCGCGACGATCTGGATCTCGAGGTCGAGCTCGGGCAGATCGTTCAGCAGGCGAGAGACGATCGGAGACAGGGGCATCAGGATGTTGGCGTAGTACTTGGCCGCTTCGTGGCGCAGCAGAGCCCCGTCGACCTCGTCGGCGAAGCGCTCGGAGCCGGCCAGGTGCATGCCGAAGGCGTCGTTGGAGAACAGCACGCCGCCGTCCTCCAGGTAGCTGAGCATGCTGTCCGGCCAGTGCAGCATCGGCGTCTCGACGATGCGCAGCCCGGTGTCGCCCAGCTCGATCCGGTCGCCGCTGCGCACGACCTCGGCCTCGACGGCTCCCGCAAAGTGGGCCTTCAGCGTCTCGGCGCCCATCCGCGAGGCCAGGACCTTCTCGGGCCGGAACTGCTCGACGAAGCGCGGCAGGCCGCCTGTGTGGTCCATCTCGGAGTGGTTCGATACCACCAGGCGGATCTCGGACGGGTCGATCACCGAGCGGATCCGGGCCAGCATCTCTTCGTAGAAGGGCGCTTTGACCGTGTCGATCAATGTCGGCACGGGCCCTGTCACCACGAAGGCGTTGTAGGTCGTCCCGCGCGAGGTGAGATACCCGTGGAAATCGCGCAGGCCCCAGTCGATCGCACCGACCCACCAGACGCGGTCGCTGATCCTGCGGGCGCGAAAGGCCGTCTCTTCCCCTTGTCGCATCTCGGCGTTCATCCTCGACAATCAGACGGTGTCCGGCATGTCGGGCGGCATGCCGAAGCTGCGCGATCCGAACTCGCGGTCGAGCATGTACAGGTTGCCCCCCTTGCTTTCGGTGATCAGCTTCAGCTTGCCCACCGCCTCGTCCGCGGTCGCCTCCTCCTCGACCTGCTCGGCGACGAACCACTGCAGGAAGTTGGAGGTGGCGTGATCGCGCAGCTCCGCGGCCAGGTCGACCAGCTCGTGGATCAGGTCGCTGACGTGGCGCTCGTGCTCGGCGGCGTTCTCGAAGACGGCCAGCGGCGAGCCCCACTCGGTGGGCGGCCCGTCGATCTGCTCGACCAGCACGCGCCCGCCGCGATCCGCGATGTACTCGGCGATTTTCTGGCCGTGCGTGATCTCCTCCAGCGCCTGGACGCGCATCCACTTGGCGAAGCCGCCCAGCCCCTGGTCGTCGAACCAGTAGGCCATCGAGTAGTAGAGGTAGGCGGAGTAGTACTCCGCGTTGATCTGTTGGTTGAGCGCCTTTGCCATCTTGTCCTTCAGCATGCTTTCCGCTCCTTTCTCGCCTGTGGATTTACCCAGTGCATACCCCGACTCGGCGAGTTGTAAAGCGCGGTGATTCACTTTTTTTTCGAGCGAGGCGCCAAAGGCGCGGGCGGTTTTTCAGTAGGCGCAGCTCCAGCCGTCGCAGCCGCAGAAGCAGACCGTCATCATCGCGTAGTGGCACTGCAGGCCGGGATGCTCGCAGTCGTCGCCCGGCGTCGGCTCTGTCGCCGGGCACAACGACTCGTCGGGAGGCTGGATCGGCATGCAGAGCGACCCGTAGCCCTGCGGCACGCAGTGGAGATCGGAGCAGCAGGAGTCGTCGAAGGCGGAGGTCTCGCAAGGCTCGCAAAGCTCGTCGCAGGCCGTTCCGGTGTCGCTGTCCGCGTCGGTGTCGCTGTCCGCGTCGGTGTCGCTGTCCGCGTCGGTGTCGCCGTCGGTGTCCGTGTCGGTGTCGCTGTCCGTGTCCGCGTCGCTGTCCGTGTCCGTGTCGGTATCGCTGTCCGCGTCCGAATCGGAGTCGGAGTCAGCGTCAGCGTCCGAGTCCGAGCCGTTGGAATCGACCTCGTAGCCGGGAGCGGTGTCCCCGCCGCAGGCGACGAGCAGCGCCAGGACCGGAGCGACGAGAAGAAAGGAAAAACGTATCGACAGCATTCAGCACCCCCTCTCAGAGTGACTATCCAAGCCGAGTATAGCGCGACGAGCGCGAATCTTCGACAAGTACCTCGGTCAGGCCGGAAGGTTGAGCACCCCACAGCTCCGACGGTAGGCTGAAATCAGAGTCGGGATCGGAAGGGTGGAGGGCGAAGGATACTCACCGCGCCTCCTTCCCCGCGCAGGATCTGCGCGGGCTGGATTGGATCCGCCGTGGTATCGACCACGGCGGTATCCGGCATCGCAGGCGCCCGGCGGGGTTCATCCCCCGCCGGGTCAAGCCCAGCCCGGGCGGATCTCCGCCCGGGCCAGAAGGGGGAGCCCCCTGCTCCTTCCCCGCGCAGGATCTGCGCGGGCTGGATTGGATCCGCCGTGGTATCGACCACGGCGGTATCCGGCATCGCAGGCGCCCGGCGGGGTTCATCCCCCGCCGGGTCAAGCCCAGCCCGGGCGGATCTCCGCCCGGGCCAGAAGGGGGAGCCCCCTGCT
>CAZHCG010000014.1:12063-46335 GCA_964530995.1 uncultured Myxococcales bacterium | reverse complement strand
CGCCCCGCGCGGGATCCGCGCGGGCTGGGGGAAACGATCCTGCACGGGCTCTTTCCCGCCCGGGCTACGACCGGACACCTCACCGAACCCGGCCGTTCGCCCCGCGCGGGATCCGCGCGGGCTGGGGGAAACGATCCTGCACGGGCTCTTTGCCGCCCGGGCTACGATCGGACGCCTCACCCAACCCGGCCGTTCGCCCCGCGCGGGATCCGCGCGGGCTGGGGGAAGACCTCACCCCCTCGGTCCCCCTCTCCGGCAAGCGGCGAGGGGGAAGGGCTTTCTCGGTCTCGACAGCCTGCCGGCCCAAAAGAGGGTCACAGAGATCCCCCTTTTAAAAAGGGGGCCCGGGGGATTCCTACCCGAGCCCGGCTGCGAATTATGGCGAAAGCGAGCTTGACTCCCTGGGCGCGGTAGGCAAAAACCCGGCAGCATGGAGAACTGCGCGAGCATCGGAGAGCTGGCCGCCCTGGGAACCGCTTTTTGCTGGACCGTGACCTCGATGTCGTTCGAGTCGGCGGGCAAGCGGATCGGCTCGCTGTCGGTCAACCTGATCCGGCTGGTGATGGCGCTGGGAATCCTCTCGCTGTTCTGCTGGCTGCGCAGGGGGCTGCCGCTTCCGACCGACGCCTCGGCCCACGCCTGGGGCTGGCTGGCGCTCTCCGGCCTGATCGGCTTCGCGATCGGCGACCTGTGCCTCTTCCAGGCGTTCGTGGTGGTCGGCTCGCGGATCTCGATGCTGCTGATGTCGCTGGTCCCGATCGTCTCGGCGCTGGGCGGCTGGCTGTTGATGGACGAGCATCTCGCGCTGCTGGATTGGCTCGGGATGGCGCTGACCGTGGGCGGCGTGACCTGGGTCGTGGCCGAGCGCCAGAAGGACGGCAGCGGCAGGCCCAGAAAGCTGCCGGCGAGCGGTGTGCTGCTCGGGATCGGCGGCGCGACCGGCCAGGCGATCGGGCTGGTGCTGAGCAAGTACGGGATGCGCGACTACGATCCGTTCGCCGCGACTCAGATCCGCGTGATGGCCGGGATCGCGGGGTTCGCGGCGATCTTCGTCTTGGTCGGCTGGTGGCCGCGGGTGATCGCGGCGCTGCGCGACCGGGGCGCGATGGGGCGCACCGCGCTGGGGGCTACCTTCGGGCCGTTCATGGGGGTCTCGTTGTCGCTGGTCGCGGTCAAGCACACCGAGACCGGCGTGGCCGCGACGATCATGGCGATCGTGCCGGTGCTGATCATTTTGCCCTCGGTCTGGATCTTCAAAGAGCGCGTCTCGGCCCGGGCCGTGATCGGCGCCGTGCTGGCGGTCGGGGGAGTGGCGTTGCTGTTTCTGTGACTAGAGCGAGATGGCCCAGTCGTTCAGGTCGCCCTCGTTGCCGTCGACGTGGTCGGTGATCGAGAGCTGGTAGCGCCCGGTCAGCCAGGCCGAGGAGAGGCCGGTGATCGTGGTGGAGGAGGGGATCGTCGGCTCGCCGGCGTCCTTGATCAGGTGCTCCGTGCCGTCGGCCGCGATCAGCCTGATCTCCAGGTCGGAAGGCGAGCCGTGGCTGATCTCCAGCTCCAGCGTCGGATCCGAGCTCTGCACCTTGACCAGGTCGGTGATCTGCATCTCGAATTTGCTCGTGGTCGGCGACGGGTCGGTGTCGCTGCCGGAGTAGTCGTCGATCGTGCCGGTGTCCCCGCCTCCCCAGTAGCCGCTGGTGCTGAACTCGGAGATGGACGGATCGATGAAGGTCAGGCACCACTCCAGCAGATTGAAGTCGATCGGGGAGAGAGCTCCGGTGCGGGCGTGGTCCTCGAAGTAGAGCGTGTAGCTCCCGCCCATGTCCGTGCCCCAGAAGTGCGGGATCTTCCAGCTCATGGGAAACTCGTAGTTGGGGGTCAGCAGCCCGCCGTAGGGGATGCCGTCGTACCGGTTGTAGAACGGCACGATGATCCCGTTGTGCGTCAGCTTGCCCTCGATGTCCGAGAACGGCATCGCGATCGAGCCCGAGCGATCGGGCGTGTCGATCGTGAGGATCACGTTCTCGCCGACCGTTCCGCTGTTGAACGTCATCTGCTCGGTCAGCGAGGGCGGCGGGTTGCCGCAGCCGAACATACCGCAGTCGTTCATGCTCCCTCCGCTCTGGCAGACCGTCTGGCCCCAGGCGATGTCGGCGTCGCCGTCCGAGTCGGAGTCGCTGTCCGAGTCGGCGTCGCTGTCCGCGTCCGAGTCGGAGTCGGTATCGGAATCGCTGTCGCCGTCCGAATCCGAGTCGCTGTCCGCGTCCGCGTCCGAGTCGGAGTCGGTATCGGAATCGCTGTCGGAATCGGAGTCGCCGTCCGAGTCCGAGTCGCCGTCCGAGTCCGAGTCGGAATCGCTGTCGCCGTCTCCGGAGCCGTCGTCGTCGCCGGAGAGGTCGGTCGTGGACTCCAGGCACCCGCCGATCAGGGCGACCAGCGCGAAGCAAAGCAAATATCTGAACATGGGGTCCTCCACTTTCATCTCTGGCTTCATTATAGCGCGAATGAAGGGACCAATGGAATCGAGATGTGGATCGTCCAGGCGCCGGGCGGAGCGTCACTCGGGAATCACGACCTCGGCGTCCTTGCCCGGCACGATGATGTACACCTCGCGCGAGTCGAGATCGGTCCCCTCTCCGACCACGTTGATCAGAGCCTCGAACAGGGTGGCCTCCGGCTCCTCGGGCTCGAAGATGTCGTTGTAGAAATCCACGTTGAAGGTGACCGTGGTGCCCGGATCGACGCCGTAGAAAGTGGTCTGATCCATGCTGTCCACGTTCTCGGGGGGAGCCGCGGCGGTCGGCACGATCGCCTTGATGAACCCGGTGGTGTCCACCTGGTGCGGGTTCTCGATGCTCTCCGGCTCGGTGGTCACGTCGAGCTGGATGTTGGCCGTCAGGTCGAGCACGGCGTCGACCACGGCGCCGCTCAGCCCGTTGCCTTCGCTCGAGATCTCGAAGTTGAACGGCTGGTTCTGCGCGTCGAGCGAGTTGGTTCCGGACGAGATCGCGTTGAGGTCTCCGTTGGACGCGCCGCCGCCCGAGTCGATCCCGATGAACTTGGAGCCCAGGTCGTTCATCGCCGCGATCGCCTCGGCCCTGGTGTGGGCCGGCGGGCTGCCGAGGAACGCCTCGTCGGTGGCCATGATGTAGATCGGCATCGCCTCGGGACGGAAGCAGCCGCCGCCCTCCGAGCCCAGCGAGGACGAGCAGTCGGCCTGCGGAATCGTGTAGCCGTCGTTGTCGTAGCCGGCGCCGGTGCTGACCTGCCAGAGCGCCTCGGCGTGACCCTCGTCCGCGCCGCCGCAGGTGCTGATCGTGTTGACCGCGGACTGGACCTGGGCCGGATCGAGGGTGATGGTCTGAGCCACGTTGTAGAGATCGTTGAAATCGTCCCAGGTTCCGAACTTTACCAGCCCGAACCCGGCCTGGGACATCTCCTGGGTGATGCCTCCGATGACCACCGAGTTGATATCGCTCTTGAGGTTGGCGTGCTCGCCGCTCATCGAGCCGGACAGGTCGACCATGATCATCACGTCCGCGAAGGTGATATCCGTGCCGAAGTCCAGGTCGCGGTACTCGTGGTCGGGCGCCTGGTAGGGCAGAATCACGAAGAAGACCTCGGCCGGGGGGGAATCCGTGTCGTCGTTGGGGTCGGAGCCGTAGGCCACCTCGACGACGTCCATCACCCCGTCGCCGTCGCTGTCGGGATTGCACGGATCGGTTCCGACCTCCAGCTCCTCGTGGTCGGACATGCCGTCGTTGTCGGAATCGAGGTCCAGATAGTCGGGCGTGCCGTCCTCGTCGGTGTCCTGCGGGTTCTCCGGGTCGTCCCCGGCCTCCTCGGAGTCCGGGATTCCGTCGCCGTCCGAGTCCTCGTCCTGGTAGTTGGGAATTCCGTCTCCGTCCGTGTCCTCGGTGCCCTCGACTCCGTTGGGGATTCCGTCGCCGTCGTCGTCCTCCCAGTCGTTCACCGTGTCGGTGTCGGCGTCGCCGTCGCTGTCGGAATCGGAGTCGGCGTCGGTATCGCCGTCCGTGTCGCCGTCGGCGTCGGCGTCGGAGGCGTCGAAGCCGGTGCCGCCGTCCTCGCACCCCGAAAAGGAAAACACCAGCGCCAGCGCGGCCAGGACCACCGAGATCCTGGGCGCGAATCCATTGTCGATGATACGCGACATATCTGCTCCCTCGTTCATGCCTCTTTGAAAGGCATCGAAAATCTACTCATCCTACTGTCTAAGTTACAACATTTGGGTCGATTTGATGAAACTTTTTTTAATCGCACTGTGTTTTTCGTTCTCAACGGGTTGCCAGGCGCCTCGGCAGGAGTTACGAAACGGTCGGAGGCTGTCCCGATGCGAGCGTTCCACTTCTTTTCGCTTCTGTTTGTCGCGGCAACGCTGATCGCCCGGCCCGCGCTGGGCGCCGAGCCGGGCGCCGAGCCGGGCGCCGAGCCGGGCGCCGAGCCGAAGCCCGCCCTGGAGGCGGACACCGGGCTGGAGGTCTCGACCGACCTGCCGATCGGGCCGATACTGCTGGGCAGCTTGTCGCTGGTGGGCGTGGCCGTGGGCGCGGGCTTCGGCTGGCAGGCCGACCAGGAGCACGACGATTGGAAGAGCGCGCGCAGCGACCCGCTGTACGCCGACGACCCCGAGGCCGGGCAACGCCGCGTGGACAACCTGGCCGACGACGTGGAGAAGCACGCGCTGGCCGCCAATATCCTGATGTTCGGCGGGGCGGCGCTGACCGCGGTCAGCGTGGTCTGGCTGCTGCTTTCGGGCGACGACGACGGGAGCGAAGACGCGGCGTCGGGCGCCGAGCAGACCGCGCTGCGCTGGCGGCCGCGCGCAGGTCCGGGATCGCTCGAGCTGTCGGTCAGCTTCTGATCTCGATCTCTACGGATTCTCGTCGCGAGCGGGGGGCTCGTCGGGCGAGGAGCCCTCTGCCTCTTCCGCGGCGGTCTCCTCGGCAGGAACCTGCCGGTCCTCTTCCTCGGTCGCCACGCCCTCGGCCTCGCGTTGCTGCTGGGAGGCCTTGAACTCGGCGTAGCACTGCTGGCACATCGGCCGCTCCTTCTCCTCGGGGAGGAACGGCACCATCGTCTCCTTGCCGCACGCCGCGCAGACGATCTGGAACATGGGGCGCTCGTCCTTGTACGCGTCGCGGTACTCGGCGAAGCCGGGAGCGCGGTATTCCTCTTCGGGGTTGAGCTGGTCGAGCTCGTGGAAGCCGGGCTGCCGGTACTCTTCCTCCGGGGAGAGCTGCTGGTGCTGGAAGGCCGGGCTGCGGTACTCCTCGCTCGGATTGAAGTCGTGGTCGCGAAAGGCCGGCGAGCGATATCCGCCTCGGCCCCTGTTGCGGCCACCGCCACCGCCACCGCCTCGCCCGCGCCCGTTGTCGTCGTCCGAGCCGCCCTGGCGAGGGGGACGACGGCGGCCGCGCCGAATCTTCTGGTGATCCGGAGCGCTGTTCTCGAAGGCGGGCGAGCGGTAGTCGCCGCCCTGGCTCTGACGACCGCGCTTTCCGCCGCGCCGGCGGTTCTTCTTGCGGCATTCCTTGCAGCGCTTGGGCGGAGAGTTGAGATTCTTCTCGGTGAAGAACTCCTGCTCTCCGGCGGAGAACACGAACTCCTCGCCGCATTGGACGCAGGTCAGCGTTTTGTCCTCGAACGTCATTTTTTTCTACCGTAAAGAAATGATTGTTGGTTGGGGCTCCTCGCTCGAGGCCTTTCCTCGAGCGGGAAAAAGATATCTTCCACCCGTTTTCTTGTCAAGAAGATGCACTCGGAGCTACGATGGCGCCATGTTCAAGCTGCTCAAGATCCTGCTGATTCTGGGCGTGCTCGCGGCCGCGGGGTTCTTCGCCGTTTTCGTCCCGCTCGGAGAAAAGACCCTCTACCAGCACCTGATCCGCATCGCCGGCACCGACGAGGCCCGCGAGCTGGGCAGGGAGCTGGAGAGCAAGGCGCGGGACATCGGCGAGGGCGTGGCAGAGTCCGTGCCCGAGATGGGCTCGGGCACGGCGGACGCGGGCGCGGCGGACGCCGGGCGGGCCGAGCAACGACCGCTGGGGGAGATATCGGAACAGGATCGGGCCGCCCTGCGCAGGCTGTTGGCCGAGAAGAGGCGCGAGCGCTGAGTGGCATTTCACCGCACAGACGAGCGGGCACGAGTGCGCGTCGCGGTGATGGGATCCGGGCGCTGGGGAGAGCGCGTGGTGCGTTCCCTGGACGATCTCGACGAGGTGGAGCTGGTCGCGGTCGCGGATCCCGATCCACTCGCGCGCGCCAGGGCCGAGTCGGCCGCGCCGCGGGCGCGCGTGGTCGAGGACATCTTCGAGGTCGTGGAACGGGTGGAGGCGGTGGCGGTCTGCACGCCGACGGGCGACCACGTTCGGCACGCCGGCGAGCTGCTCGGCCGGGGCCTGGACGTGATGCTGGAAAAGCCGATGGCGACCGAGGCGAGCGCGGCCCGAGAGCTCGCGCGCAGCGCCGCGGAGGCGGGCAGGGTGATGCTGATCGGTCACCAGCTGCTCTACCACCCCGGCTTCGAGCGTCTGCGCGAGCTGGCAACCGAAGGCGCGCTGGGGCGTCTGACGGCGCTGCGCTCCGCGCGCTGCGGCCCGGCTCCGCTGGAGCGCGAGCGCGGCGTGCTGTGGTCCTACGCTCCCCACGACGTGGCGATGCTGCTCTCGCTCGCGGGCGAAGAGCCTCTCGAGGTCTCCTGCAAAAAATGGGGCGACGCTGGCGGTTTCCCTGTCGCGGCGCGGATCGAGCTGAGCTTCGCGGCGGGTATCGAGGCTGCGATCTCGCTGGACGGCGGCGATGTCCCGCGCGTCCGGCGCCTGATCGTTCTCGGGGATCGCGGCGCCGCGGTCTTCGACGACTCCGGAGGAGGCGGCCGTCTGCTCGCGCGGGATTCGGGCGGCGCGCGGGACGACACCGCCTGGAGGGATGTGGGATTCGAACGCGAGGCTCCGCTGCTCGCGGAGTGCCGCCACTTCGCCGAGTGCGTGGCGGGCCGCCGGCGACCGCGAACCGATCCGCGTCACGGAACGGCCGTCACCGCGGTGATCGAGAAAGCCGAGAGAAGAGCTACTCCTTTTTCTCGTCGCCCGTCATCTTCGACAGCTCTGTCTTGAACTCTTCGTAGAAGACGAGGTGCTTGCGAAACAGGACGCGCAGCAGGGCGCCCAGGTAGGCCTCCCAGCGCTCGGAGGGCAGGAAGTCGTCCAGCGGGGTGCCCTCGGCCGCGGCCTTCAGCCCTGCGATCAGGTCGCCTGCGTCGAGATCCTCGGGCCGGAGAGACGCCCGGCGCTTTTTCTTGCCGCCGGGTCCGAAGGAGAGCGTGGTGCCGTCCAGCAGGGTCAACGAGAAAGCGCTCTTGGGCTTGTCTCCTCCCACGCCGAACATGCGCCGCTCCGCCTCGCGCTGGGCCGCGGTCTTGTCGGCGAAGACCTTCTCATCGGGACGCGGCGGCGGCACGCCCGGATCGCGCTCCTCGCCCCCGGCGTCCGCTTGCTCCTCGCCCTGGTCGGCCCGCTCCTCTTCGGCCGGGCCCTCCCCGGGCTCCTCCTCGAGCCGCTCTTCCTCGTCGGGCTCCTGCGACTCCTCCCCGGGCTCCTCCTCTTGGGGCTCTTCCGCCCCGGCCTCGGTCTCTGTCTCGCCTTCGCCGCCGGCCGTCTCCCGGTCCTCTTCCTCCTCGATCCCGTCCGCATCTTCTTCGGCCTCCAGCCCCAGCTCGTCGGCGTCGAGCTCTTCGATCTCCTCGGCCTTCTTGGCCGCATCCGGCGGGGGGGGCGGAGCAACCTGGGGCTTGCCCGATTTGTGCGGCACGGGCGGCGGAGCGCTGCCCCGAGCCTGCTGGGGTCCGGGCGGAGCGACGGGCAGGGCGGCGGACTCGGCGGCCGGGTCGTCGGGCGCGACTTCCTCCTCGTCGTAGTAGTAGAAACGAATGGCGGCCGCGATGTCGGAGGGACCGGCGATCATCGGCTTGACCGGCATCCCGGCCGTGGCCCTGACGAAGCGCAGCGCGTCCTCGTCGCTCGGATCGTTCATCGCCACGTAGAGAGCGCGCTCGCCTTCCTTGGTGGTGCGAATGTAGATCGGCATGAGGAAGAACTCCTCGGCCACGTTGACCGGCACCATGTCCAGCAGCTCGTCGGGCACGTCGATGCGCCACAGGCTGACCCATGGAATCGACAGCTTGAGGCTCAGCGCCTGCACCAGCTGGGACTCCATGACGAAGCCCTCCTGCAGCAGGATCGTCCCCAGGCGCAGCTGTCTTTCCTTCTGGATCTCCAGGGCGCGCTCCAGCGCCTCGGGGGTCAGCACCCCGGCTTCGATCAGCGTTTCTCCCAATCGCAATTGCGTTTCGGCCATGCCTCTAGCCCTCTCGCTGCTGTTCTGTCGAAGCTTCGCCGCTACTCAGGATAGCCGAACGTCTCTGCCAGTGGCAAGCAGGCGATGGCTCCCAACGGCCGCGTCTCGTCCCGTCGCTCATCCGTCCCCGGATATCTCCACCGTGGCGTCCAGCACCAGGGCGCGCCGGGAGCCTTCGATCGCCACCAGCGGATCGATCTCCACTCGCCGCGCGCGCTTTCCCAGGTGCTCGATCATCGCCGCCAGCCGCAGCAGCGCCTCGGCCAGCTTGCCGCGCAGCCGCTCGTCGGTCGCCAGCCCGGCGTCCTCCAGCGCGCGCAGAGCTCCGGACATTCTCACCGGAGGCGCCAGCGCCGCGGCCGGCGCCCCGTCGGCGGAGTCGCCGGCGCCGACCAGCAGCACGCGGCCCAGCTCGCCGCGATTCGAGCTGCGCGCCCAGATCCGCGCGCCGCCCGGGATCTCGGCGGCAATCAAGACGCCCAACGGACTGGGAGGCCCGAGCTCCTCGGCGAGGGTGATCAGCCGCTGATAGGCGCGCCTCGCCGCCGCGCGCCCCTCCACGCCCGGGACGACCGCATCGATTTCTGATTTTCGATCCAGGCCGGGCCTGACCAGCTTCATCACCGACCCGCCCTCGATCTCTCCGGCGAAACGAGCGGCCCCCGTCGGCGATCGGCAGAGCGATTCCGGGCCGGGGTAGAGACCGTAGGCCGCGGCCAGGCGCTTGGAGGTCGTCTCCGAGAGCACGCGCTCGGGAGGACGCGCGATCAGGTCGACGACCTCGTGGTCGATCTCCGGCTCCGGGTCCGTCTGTGATCGGAAGTCCGGGCGGCTCAGCAGCTCCAGCGCGGCCGCCACGTCGTCGATCCCTTCCAGAACGGCCGTCGATCTCTTCGCCGCGCCGACCCCGATGGTTCCGTCCTCTGCCGGTCGCAGCGCACAGGCTCTGCGCGAAGAGCGCGACGAGAGCCGGGCTCCCGCTCGGCGCAGCTCCGCTTCCAATCGGCCGCGCAACGCGCTGCGCCTGCCGGCGACCCGCACGCCGCAGGAGCGGATCGACTCCGCCCGCGGCAGCAACCGGATCGCGGCCGCCAGCGCGCCGAGGCGATCGCTGGACAGCGCGCCGCGCTGCTCGAGCAGCCGCTCGACCAGCCAGTCGTCGTCGTCGGGGCTCCGATCGGCCGCTCTCCAGACCAGCACCGTGCCGCCGCCGTCCACGGTCTCGGCGGCGAGCTCGAGCTGATCGCGCCCCAGCTTCGCCGAGGGGACGAGCAGCACGACGGCGTTGCGCAAAGACCCGATCGCCTCGCGGGCACGCGCAAGCCAGCCGCGACGATCTTCTATCAGCGCGGCGATCTCGAGAGCGGAGCGCTTCAGTACCGCGCGGACGTAACCCGCGGTCTCGCGGTCCGGCGCGGCCAGTACGATCGCTGTTCCGTTAGAGGGCATCGTACACGGATTCTACCGGTTGGCGGCGTCGAGAGGCAAATTCGACGGTCTGCGAGTTTCCGGCTCGGCCAGAGAGCCCGGCCTCGCCGCTCGCCGGCGTGGAGAAAGGCGGTCGCCCTGGGCCGGGGGATGCGTTATCTGTCTTGGAGTGGAATGGAATCTCTACAGCTGGATTTTTCTCGCCCTGTTCACCGCGCATCTCGCGGTCGAGAGCGGCGTCGACCTGCTGCAGCTCCGCCACCTGGCGCGGCGGTCCGATCGCGTTCCCTCCCATTTGGAAGGCAAGGTCGACCTGGAGACGATCAGGCGCGCCGTGCGCTACAACCGGGATCGACTGCGGCTCGGAATCGTCGAGCGCTT
This sequence comes from uncultured Myxococcales bacterium, assembly GCA_964530995.1. GTDB lineage: Bacteria > Myxococcota_A > Polyangia > JAAYKL01 > JAAYKL01 > CAZHCG01. The sequence continues at coordinate 36,153 of CAZHCG010000014.1, read as the reverse complement.
CTACGACGGCCTGCTGGTCTGGGGTCTGATCGCTTACGGGTTCGGAGCGATCGAGCGGCTGCTGTCGGGCACGTTCGTCGCGGAGCAGGGGATCTGGTTCTCGCTGGTATTTCTCTTTGCGGTCGCGGCCGTCTCTCTCGTCTGGGGTCTGCCGCCCAGGCTCGTCTCCACCTTCGGCGTGGAAGCGCGACACGGATTCAACCGGCGCAGCTTGGGGCTGTTCGCGGTCGACGAGCTGAAGGGGCTGGCGCTCGGTGCCGTGCTGGGAGGAATCCTGGCTCTGCTCGTGCTGTGGCTGATGAGCGCCGCCGGAGATCTGTGGTGGCTGGCGGCCTTCGCCGGCGTGGCGGCGATCCAGGTCTTCGCCGCCTGGATCTACCCGGTGGTGATCCTCCCGCTCTTCCAGCGCCTCGAGCCGGTGGAGGACGATCTGGCGAGGGATGTGGAGCGGCTGGCGCGCGAGGTGGGCTTTCCGCTGGGCGGCGTGGTCACGATGGACGGCTCGCGCCGCTCGCGCCACGCCAACGCTTTCATCGTCGGCCTGGGCGGGCCCAAGCGGATCGTTCTGTTCGACACGCTGGTGGAGCGCCTCGATCGCCGCGGCCTGCTGGCCGTGCTCGCCCACGAGCTGGGTCACTTCGAGCTCGGCCACGCCAGGCGCAGGCTGCTGCTTGCGCTGGGGGGGATGCTGGCAGGCTTCGCGGCGCTCGGCTGGCTCAGGGAACAGCCGGCGATGTACGCCGGTCTGGGGCTCGGCGACCCGAGCGATCACGGCGCGCTTCTGGCTTTCGTCCTGATCTCTTCGGAGGCGCTGTTCCCCTTCGGCTTCCTGTTCCGCCGCCTCTCGCGAGCCGACGAGCACGCCGCGGATCGCTTCGCCGTCGAGGCTGTGCGCAGCGGGGAGGACCTGGCCGAGGCGCTGGTCGCGCTAGGCCGCCAGAACCTGTCCAGCCCGGGATCGCACCGTCTCTACCGCGCCTGGAGAAACACCCACCCCGCGCTCCGCGATCGGCTGCGGGAGATCAGGGCACAGGCAAACGAGCAGAGCCCGGAAGAGCACTCCGGCGAGTCGAACGAAAAATAGAGTCGCGCTACGGGCAAAGAGGTGCGATCAGGCAGAAGTGGCTTCCCAGCAGCTCTCCGCAGCAGCCGTCGGCGAACTCCGGTTGCAGCACGCAGTCGGCGTCTTCGTTGAGCGGATCGCAGGGGTAGGTGCAAAAAGCGCCTTCCGAGCTGGCGGCACAGATCGTGTCGTGCACGACCTCGGTACCCTGGCACAGCGGAGCGCAACGCGCTTCCTCTCCCGTCCACTGCTCGGGATTCTCACAGGCTCCGGCGAGGCCTGCGGTTCGCGGAATGCAGCGCCGCTGCATCGATTCGGGCAGCCAGAAGCGGGCCGGATCGCACGGCGAGGTCAGCTCTCCGCAGCACCAGCCATCCAGAGGCGAGTCCGCGGGATGAATCTCGCCGGTGATAGCGCACGGGGTGGTGCACCACGCCTCCTCGCTGTTGCCGATGCACTGGAAGTCGTCGCTGCAGTCGGGGAGGCCGGCGTTGGGATGCGTGATCGAGAAGAAGTCGTTCCAACAGGAATCTCCCGCCTCGCCGGGCTGCTGCTCGCTGTCGGTGTCCGCGTCCGCGTCCGAGTCGCCGTCCGAATCCGAGTCGGCGTCGGAGACCCCGCCGTCCGGGCCCGAGTCGTCCTGAATGTCGAAGCCGGTTCCGTCGCCGCCGCACGAGACGAGGCAGCCGAGAGCCAGAGTCGCGAGAACGCCCTTGAAGATCATGATTTCCTCCAAGTGTCGCTATCATATCACAGAAAAATGCTTGGCGGCGGTGGCAAACGGAAGTGATCCCGAAAAGGGCCTGTTGCCTTGCGTTCGGATCTGGGTGATGATTTGGGTGCGGTTTTCGAGCGCATTCCGCGAGGGGAAGAAATGCCGGATACATCCGAGCTGGAACGCACAGAGGGTCTGGAGCCCTTGATGCGCGGTGCGCGCAACGCGGCCGGGTCCTGTCTTTCGATCGGCTCGAAGGATACGGTCACCCTTCTTTGCGACGACAAGTCCGCCAGGGTAGGAGCGGCGCTGCTGGCGGCGGCCAGGGAAAAAGGGGCCGTCGTCCATTCTTTCGTGCTGGAGCGCCACGCGCCGCGCCCGGCCGATCGTCTGCCGCCCGAGGTCGTGCGCTCCCTGCACGACTCTACCGTAAGCATCTACGCCGTGCAGCCGCTGGAAGGCGAGACCCCGCACCGCATCGAGCTGCTCGACATGGTTATTCCGCTGCGGCTGCGCCACGCGCACATGGTCCGGATCAGCGAGGACGCGATGCAGCAGGGGATGCTCTCCGACTACCGGCGGGTGGCCAGGCTGAACGAGATCATGATCCAGGAGGTGAGCGCCGCCGGCGAGATTCGCGTGACCGGCCCCAAGGGCACCGACGTGCGGGTCGAGCTGGATCCGCGCGAGCCTTGGGACAGCTCGGCCGGGGTGATCGAGCCGGGACACTGGCACAACCTGCCCAACGGAGAGATCCTGACCTGTCCCGAGCGCGTCGACGGTCTGTTCGTCTGCGACGGGATCGCTCCGACCATGGAACCGGTGGATCGTTTCGAGATCGGGATCAAGCCGCTGCGGATCGAGATCGCCGACGGAAGGCTGGCCGCGATCTCGGGCGGGCCGGGCGATCTCGCGTCCCAGGTCGAGAAGAATCTCAACGAAGGGAAAAACACCGACCGGATCGGCATGTTCGCGGTCGGCACGAATTTCGATCTGTTGATGTCCATTGGCGACCCGATGCAGGATCTGTTCGTACCGGGCGCCTACCTCTCCTTCGGCCGTTCGCCGGGAACGGGCACCTACACACCCCGCTGGATCTCCAGCGCCCAGCACACCTTCACCGCCAGGCAGACCAGCCTGCTGCTCGACGGCAGGGCCGTGATAGAAGACAGCCGCTACGCACCCGACATCTTGGCCTCGACCGAAGGCGACGGAAGCTGAGCTTCGCGGCTCAGGGCGCGGAATCCACTTTCACGTTGATTCCCATCGCGGCGTGCATCTGGGCTCCCAGGCACCAGTCCTTGTCGTAGTCCTGCCCGTCGAGAACGGTCTCGTCGTCCACGATCCGCAAATAGCGCATTCGGCCGCCGGCGGGCCAGGGCGTGCCGTCCTCCTTCGACCCGAAGTCGGCAAGGTCGAAGCGGTCGCCGCCCAGGTGCTCGTCGGTGGGCGCGAAGTCCGGTGGGACGAAGACGTCCGGAATGTCGACCCACTCGCCGTCGACGATCTCCTGGGCCTGCATCTGCTGTGTGTGGTTGGCCCAGGTGGGATTGTTGCCGTGCATGCCCGAGACCTCGAAGTAGGAGTAGCCGTCGTTGCTCTCGGTGGGGGCGGGGTTTTCCAGGTATTGCTCGGCGTCGTTGCGGTACCAGCTCTCGAGATCCTCGGAGACCTCCACGTGCGCCAGCTCGCAGCACAGCCCGTCGACCTCGAGGCCCCAGGCGAAGCTGTTCTCGAAGGTTGCGAAGTCGTCGCCCGGACCGTCGTAGATGCAGTAGCCCTGCTCGAACCTCCACGCGGCGCTGCCGCCCACGCCGACCGCGGTCGCCTCCCCGCTGGTGCTCCAGGGTCCGGTGCCCAGCGGCGGACCGAGCGCGCGCTCGTTGAGCTCGGGAACCAGATCGGGGCCGATCATCCCCGCGCCGGCGTTGGCCCGCATCGCGCCGGCCAGCCCCGGGTTCCACTCCTGCTCGATCACCTCGCCGAGGTAGACATTGTGACCGACGGCGAGATTCTCGGTCGCGGAGTCGCTGTCGGAGTCCGTGTCCGCGTCGGCGTCCGAGCCGTTCCAGAAGTCGTCACCATCGCCGCCGCCAGAGCCCCCGCCGCAGCCGGTGGCCATCAGGACTACGCAGCTGATCGACAAAAGGCGCATCGACGTGATTCTACAATGATTCGCTTGCGGGATCGACGGAAACGCGGCCGTCCAGGATCGAGGTCAGCCGCGCTCCGGCGGGGACTTGCTGTAGAAGTCCTCGGGCAGCCCGGCGATCTGCTGGAAGTGGTGCAGCTGGAACTTGGGCGCGATCGGGCGGCCGTTGTCGTCGTACTCCATCGGCAGCTCTCGCTTCCACTTGAGCACCTTGCGCATCCCGTCTTCCTCGACGAAGCCGATGCAGTCGGTGGGACAGGCCCAGGCGCAGGCTCCGCAGGCGATGCAGGCCTGGGGATCCTCCATGTAGGGCCCGCCCACGTTGCGGTCGTCGCCGCGACCCGAGAAGCAGAGCGCGTCGACGCCCACGATCTCCGAGCAGACCCTGACGCACAGGCCGCAGAGAATGCAACCGTCGCGCTCGGCGTGCATCTCGGCGTCGGACTCGCGGGCGAAGCGCGATTTCCTCACTCCGTAGCCGGCGGCGAGCTCCTTTATGCGCGGGTTGTCCGGCGCCTCGCCCAGCAGCAGCTCGAGCACCATCGCGCGGTGCTTGCGGATCTCGGGCGAGTCGGTGACGACCTCGATGTCGTCGAGCACCTCGTAGTTGCACGAGGTGGTGATCTTCTTGCGCTTGCCCTTGGTGATCTCCACCAGGCAGAGACGGCAGGCCCCGTAGGGGGTCACCGCCTCGTGGTGGCACAGGGAGGGAATCTCGAAGCCGTAGCGGCGAGCCGTGTCCAGCACGTTGTCTCCCTGCTCGGCCTCGACCGGAACTCCGTCGATCTCGAATTTGACCGTCATGCCGACCTCCCGTCAGATCACGCGCACGGCGTCGTACTTGCAGACGTCCATGCAGATTCCGCACTTGATGCAACCGTCCTGATTGATCACGTGCTTTTGCTTCTTGTCTCCGCTGATCACACCCTCCGGGCAGCGCTTGGCGCAGACCATGCAACCGGTGCAGTCGTCCGTGATCTCGTAACGGATCAGCTCCTTGCAGACGCCGGCCGGGCAGCGCTTCTCCTCGACGTGCGCCATGTACTCGTCGCGGAAGAACCGCAGCGTCGAGCGGACCGGGTTGATCGCGGTGGTGCCCAGCGCGCACAGCGACCCGGCCTCGACCGTGTCGCACAGCTCTTCGATGAGCTCGATCGTCTCGGGAGTGCCGCGACCCTCGCTGATCTCGGTCACCAGCTGGTGCAGACGGCGCAGGCCCTCGCGGCAGGTGGTGCACTTTCCGCACGACTCGAACTTCAAAAAGCCCAGGAAGTACTTGGCCACGTCGACCATGCAGGTCCGATCGTCCATCACGATCATCCCGCCCGAGCCCATCATCGATCCCTCCTCCCAGAGGGTGTCGAAGTCGACGGGCAGATCGAGCTTGTCGGCCGGCAGACAGCCGCCAGAGGGACCTCCCGTCTGCACGGCCTTGAACTCCCGTCCGTCGGGGATGCCGCCGCCGATGTCGAAGATGATCTGGCGCAGGGTCATGCCCATCTCGGCCTCGACCAGGCCGGTGTTGTTGACCTTGCCCACCAGCGAGAAGATCTTGGTGCCGGGCGATCCCTCGGTCCCCTTCCCGGTGTACCAATCCGCGCCTTTCTCGATGATCAGCGGCACGTTGGCCCAGGTCTCGACGTTGTTGAGATTGGTCGGCTTGTCGTAGAGCCCGGCGACCACGGTGTGGATGTGCTTGGCGCGGGGCTCGCCGACCTTGCCCTCGATCGAGGCCATCAGCGCCGTGGACTCGCCGCAGACGAACGCTCCGCCGCCGCGGTTGATCCTGATGTCGAAGCACAGATCGCTGCCCAGGATCTTGTCGCCGAGAAAACCCTTTTCGCGCGCCTGCTCCAGGGCGATCGTCAGCCGCTCCACGGCCAGCGGGTACTCGTGGCGCACGTAGACGTAGCCCTCGTCCGAGCCGATTGTCATCGCGCCGATGATCATGCCCTCGATCACGGCGTGGGGGTTGCCCTCCAGGATCGAGCGGTCCATGAACGCGCCGGGGTCGCCCTCGTCCGCGTTGCAGATCACGTAGCGCTTGTCGGACTCGGCGTTGCGGCAGGTCTCCCACTTGCGGCCGGCCGGGAATCCGCCGCCGCCGCGCCCGCGCAGCTTGGCCTTCTTGACTTCCTCGAGCACGGCCTCGGGGCCGAGATCGAGCGCCTTGGCCAGCGCGTCGTAGCCGCCCAGCGCGATGTAGTCGTCGATGTTGGTCGGCTCGATCAGTCCGTTCTTGCCCAGGATCAGCCGCTCCTGGTGCTTGTAGAACGGGATCTCGTTTTCTTTCTCGTGCTTTTCGCCGGTGGGGCTCTCGTAGAAGTGCTCCTCGATCGGCTCGCCCTCGCCCAGGGTCTTTTCCACGATCTCGGGCACGGCCTCGGGCTGCACGCGCTCGTAGAGGCGCTTTTCCGGGTGCATCAGCACCAGCGTCCCGTGCTCGCAGAACCCGTGGCAGCCCGTGCGCTTGATCTCGACCTGATCCTGCAGGCCTTGCTCCTCGAGCTGCTTTTCGAACTGGGCGACCACGTTGTCGGCCCCGTAGGCGCGGCAGCCGGTGCCGCAGCAGACCGCGACGGTCTTCTTCTCGGACGCCGCGCGCTCCTGGAGGAGGCGCTCCCGATAGGCTTTAAGCTCCGAAGGGGTGGCTATCCTCGCCATCAGTTGCCTCCTTCTTTTTTCTGCATCTTGCCGATCACCTTGGTCAGCTTGGAGGAGGTCATGTTGCCGTGGTACTCGCCGTCGATGATCACCAGCGGGCCCAGCGCGCAGGCGCCCACGCAGTTGACTTCCTCGGTCGAGAATTTCAGGTCGTCGGTCGTGCCTCCGGATTCGACGCCCAGGTCTCGCTCCAGCTGCTCCACCAGGCGCTGCGCGCCGCGCACGTGGCAGGCGGTGCCCATGCAGACGGTGCAGATGTGCTTGCCGCGCGGCTCGAGGTGAAACGACTCGAAGAAGGTGGCCATCGAGTAGATCCGCGAAAGCGGTATCTCGAGCCGCTCACAGATGTGATCGATCGCCTCGCGCGGCAGATAGTTGGCCTCGTCCTGGACGTCCTGCAGAATCGCCAGAAGCGACGACGGCTCGGCGTCGTAGCGATCGATGATGGCGTCTAGCTCTTTGTTCTCCATCAGTAGCCCTCCTCGCTGGAGACGCGGGCCCGGACCTCGAGTCGACGGTAGTCCCGCCGCAGCCGCTCCTGGACCTCGTCGATCACGTCGTCGGTCAGGTGGCGGAAACGACCCTGCAACTTGAGGTAGTCGCGCAGGGGGCGCAGCTCGGGTGTCGGTTGCGTGATCCCGTACTTGCCGTCGGCCACCTCGTAGAGAGGGAAGACCCCGGTCTCGGTGGCCAGCCTGCCGATCTGCACCGCCAGCTCCGGCCGCATCCGCCAGCCGGTGGGGCACGAAGCGTAGGCGTGCAGGTAGGCGGGGCCCTCGACCTCGGCCGCCTTGCGCACCTTGCGGAACAGGTCGAACGGGTAGCTGGGGTTGATCGTCGCCACGTACGGAATCGAGTGCGCTGCCATGATCTCGGTGACGTTCTTCTTCCAGGTCTGCTGTCCGATGCTCTGCCGTCCCGCCGGGCTGGTGGTCGTCGAGGCTCCCAGCGGCGTCGAGCTGGAGCGCTGGATGCCGGTGTTCATGTACGCCTCGTTGTCGTAGCAGATGTAGATCATGTCGTGCCCGCGCTCCATCGCGCCGGAGACGAACTGCAGGCCGATATCGGCGGTGGCGCCGTCGCCGCCGTAGCCGACGAAGTTGATCTTGCGCTTGGGATAGCGGCCCTTGCGCATCAGCGCCTTGTAGCCTGCCTCCACTCCCGAGATGACCGAGGCGGGGTTCTCGAACGCGACGTGGATCCAGGGAATCTCCCAGGCGGTCTCGGGGTAGGGCGAGGAGATGATCTCCATGCAGCCGGTGGCCGAGGCCGCGATCGTGTTCCTGCCCAACACCTTGTGCACGAGGCGCATCGCCAGCACCTCGCCGCAGCCCTGGCAGGCGCGGTGCCCGCGGGCGACGAAATCGTCCTTGGGCAGCAGCCGAGAGGCGAAGACGTTAAACTTCTCCATGGTGGCCTCCTCTCACCTGGACCAGCTCGAAGGGCGGTATCGGTCCTCCGTCGAGCACGGCTCGGGCCTTGGCGTGGATCTTCTCGAAGTCGTCGAATCCGACATCGCGGCCCCCGAGCCCGGCCACGGTCTCGACCAGCCTGGGCTTGTCGGGCTCGTCGTACATCATGTACTTGATCTCCTGCGCCACCGGACCGCCCGGACCGCCCGGCGAGAAGTGCCGGTCGATCACGGCCAGCACCTCGACCCCGGCGATCGCCTTCTTGAACTCCTCGACGGGCAGCGGGCGCCACAGCCGGAAGCGGACCAGCCCGACCTTTTCGCCGCGCTCGCGCGCCTCGTCGATCCAGGTCATCGCGGTCTCGGAGATGCCGCCCATCGTGATCAACAGCACCTCGGCGCCGTCGGTACGATAGGTCTCGATCGGCCGGTAGCGCCTGCCGAACTTCTTTTCGAAACCTTCGAACGTCTCGATGATCGGGTCGTAGGAGTCGAGCAGCACCTTCTCGGCGACCATCTTGGCCTCGGTGAAGACGACCGGCATCCCGACCGGCCCCATCGAGATCGGCTGATCCACGTCGAGCCGGTGGATCGGCTCGAAGGGCGGCAGGAAGGAGCGCACCTCCTCGCGGTCGAGCATTTCGATAGGCTCGATCACGTGGCTGAGGATGAAGCCGTCGAAGTGGACCATCACCGGCAGCGAGACGCGCGAGTCCTCCGCGATGCGGAAGCCCTGGATCACCAGGTCGGCCGCCTCCTGCCCGTTCTCGGCGAAGATCTGGATCCAGCCCACGTCGCGCTCGGTCATCGCGTCGGAGTGATCGTTCCAGATGCTGATCGGTCCCGACAGCGAGCGGTTGGCGACCGTCATCACCATCGGCAGCCTCAGGTTTGCGGCGATGAACAGGATCTCGTGCATCAGCGCCAGCCCCTGGCTGGCGGTGGCGGTGAAGGTCCGCGCCCCGGCCGCCGCGCAGCCGCAGCAGGTGCTCATCGCCGAGTGCTCCGACTCGACCGGAATGAACTCCGCGTCGAGCTCGCCGTCGGCCACGACCTCGGAGAGGTGCTCCACGATGTGCGTCTGCGGCGTGATCGGGTAGGCCGCGATGCAGTCCACGTCGCAGGCGGAAGCGGCCTCGGAGATGGCGATCGACACCTCGATTCCCTTGCGCTCGGCCATCACTCCTCCTCCTCTTCCATCTGGATGCACCCGGTCCAGCACTCGTTGACGCAGATGCCGCAGCCCTTGCAGTACTCCATGTCGGCCTCGGGGCAGCCGTCCTCGCGTACGTCGATGCAGCCCTCCGGACAGAACACCACGCAGACGCCGCACTTGACGCACTGCTCGAGGTTCCAGAGCGGCCGGCTGGAGCGCCAGTCTCCGGTGCGGTTGTACCTGGAGGAGCCGGGCTCCGTGACCGACACGGCGACCGCCAGCTCCTGCCACTTCGGGGTCGTTGACTGCTGTCTTGCCAAGACTGACCTCCTACTTCTCCACCGCGCACTCGTCGTACGCGCGGTTGAACGCCTTGATGTTGCCCTCGGCGATGCGTCCGAAGCGGTTCTCGATCTCCTCGATCAGGTGATCCTTCTCGACCGCGCCGGTCGCCTTGACCAGGGCTCCCAGCATCGTCGTGTTGGTGATCGGCCGTCCGATCTCCTCGAGTGCGATCCGGTTGGCGTTGACGGTCACCAGCTTGCCGCTCAGATCTAAGCTCTTGCGAAGCTCGCCGGCTTTGCGGCTGGTGTTGATAACCTGGATTCCGTCCTCGGTCAGGCCCTCGGAGGTGTCCACGATCGAGAGGATCGAGGGATCCAGCACGATGGTGACATCGGGGTTCTTCACCGATGTCCGGTTGCGCACCCGCTTTTCGTCCAGGCGCGCGTAGGCGATCACCGGGGCTCCGCGCCTTTCCGGACCGAAGCTGGGGAATGCCTGGGCGTGCTTGCCCTCGGCGATTACCGCCGTGGCCAGCAGCTCGGCCGAGGTGACCGCACCCTGGCCCCCGCGTCCGTGAAAACGAAGCTCGAGCATGATTCCTCCTTGCCGCAACTCCGCGAAATCTGTGCCGAAAAGTGACTTTCTTCCCGGCGCCGCACAGCGGGTCGGGGGCGCCTCGCTTGGCAGCGGCGTTCGCGCGTGGAACCCCGACCTTTTTTCTGTGGCTGGTTTTGCATATCGGGCGGCAACTATCAAGCAGATTCGTCGTGGACGGCGCCGGCCCGCGCCGAAAAATCAGTCCGCGACGAAGCCGCTCAGCCAGGCGGCGGCGAGACGGTGCCGCTCGGTGCGGCCGGATTCGTCGATCTGGTCGAGAATCTCGGCTCCGGCGGCGGCGATCTCGTTTGCCTTCTTCGTCTTGCCCAGCGAATCGAGGGTCCGGGCCAGCGCCACGTGGGCGGAGAGCCTGAAGTCGTTGCGGCCGGTCAGCATCCGGTCCTTCGCGTTGGCCTTCCAGCGATCGAGCAGCTCTTCGAGCACCGCGACGCGCCGGCTCGCGTCTCCGCCGAAACGGTGCAGGTCGGCCAGGCGGATTCGCGCGCGGAGATCGTCCGGGCGCTCCTCGGCCAGGCGCGCGAAGACCGCGATCTCCTCGCCGAAGCCCAGCCCGGGGAGGTACTCGAGCGTGACCGCGGCGGGCAGGTCATCGCCGCCGAAGCGCCACTCGAAGGTGCCGGGCCGGCGCATCCTGGTCACGCTCTGCTCGTGCGACATGCCGCGCATCCAGTTCTCGCCCTCGGCGCTGCTCAGCGCGATGCGGGTCTCCGCGGCCGGCAGCGTGGAGAAGGAGCCGTGGAACGGACGCAGCCGATCGGCTATCTCGCCGTAGGCCTCGGCTTTGGTGTAGGGCCAGTCCCAGTTCTTCCAGTTGTCGGCGAAACGGTCGTGGTGGCCGAAGAGGGTGGCCGGTTTGTCGGCGCGCTCGAGCTCGGTGCGGTACATCCCGCGCACCCTGGCCGGGCCGCCCGGCTCGAGCGTGCGCTCGATCCAGTGGACCTCGTCGGTGAACGGCTGGCGCATCTTCTCCGGTCCGGGCTCGGCGCAGCTGTGCATCTCGGCCCGGCCCGACTCCAGCTCGGGAGAGAAGGGCGGACGCGTGGCCCTGCTCGGCCCGGTGCCCTGGCGTCGCCAGCGGTAGCCGACCAGCAGCTCGCCGGGATCGTCGCCGGCGTTGCGTACCGACAGCTCGAAGCGCACCAGCGCCGAGCCGTTGTCGTGCAGCTCGATCATCGCCTGGCTGCGCTCGACCGAGAACGACTCGGGCGCCACCAGCTGCGGCATGCCCGCGCCCGGTTCGGCGGGCTGGATCCGGCTCGGCGCCTCGCAGTCGCCGGCGGGGATCCGGCTGGATCTCGGGCCGATCCGATCCGCGGCGCCGTCCTCGGCCGGAGCGGCAGCGCGGGCCGCGGGCCGCTCGGTCTTCTCCGCCGCGGCGGCGGCCCTGGCCTCGCCCGAGTCGTTGCTCCCCGGATCGTTGGTGTGAATCGCGCAGCCGCCCGCAGCGACGGCCGCCAGCGAGAAGAGAGCAGCGAGGTTTCGCATGACTGGGTCCTCCATATCTCACGGTTCGGGCACACAGTATACACGACAAAGCGCGGTCGCCCAGGCGCTCCAATGGTTGGATTTTCCCCGTCGACTCTTCGATGGCGGGTTCAGGGCCGGCCTGACCCGGCATTGCGGGGTGGACTCAGGACGGTTGCAGCTCGAGCGTGAACTGGCCGCTTTGGCCGTTGTAGCCGTCGACCACCAGGTAGTAGAGCTGTCCGGCGACCACTTCGAGGGCCGAGATGACTTCGGGGTTGTCGGCGACGTAGCCCTTGGCCACGCAGTCGAGCGGGCTGCAGCACTGGCAGCCGCTGTCCTGCAGCACCATCACGTCCAGGTCGGGCACGCCGTCGCCGCCGTTCAGGCAGGTCAGGATGACGTCGATGGTCGCATCCTCGTCGGGGCAGAACTCGAAGATCAGCTCCGGGCCGGTCTCGAAAAAGGCCCCGCAGCCCGGGTAGTCGTCGTAGAGATGGGTCGCCCACGAGCTCTCGGTGTCGCCCGACATCTGGCCGCCGATCGCCAGCGTTCCGGACGTCGCGCACGGTGGAAGACAGTTTGGGGAGTACTCGCAGTCGGGGTCGGCGCAGTCGGTCAGTCCGTCCTCGTCGTCGTCCAGCGCGTCTCCGCAGTCCGTCTCCGTCGCGAGCGGATCGCAGTCTCCGCTGTAGAGGGCGAACGCCCAGTCGCGGAACTCCTCCATGGGGTAGACGCCCTGGCCGGGCATCCACTCTCCGCTGCCGCCCCAGCCGGGGCCGGGCGCCACCTGGGCGGGCATCCCGTGCGCGATCGACGAGTGCGCGGCTCTCCAGCCCCAGGCGTCGTTCTCGTTCCACGAGCCGGTCGGAAAGAAGGAGAACCAGTAGGTGTGCCCGCCCTGGAGCTCGAGCGGATCGTCGCTCAAATCTATCTCCACATGGTACGAGTCGTGGACGGTGATGCGGGGATCGGTGAGGCTCAGCTCCTCGAGGGACCAGATCTCGTTTCCGTCGCCGGGGTAATCCGCCGGCTGGTCTCCGGCGTCGTGGAAGACGTAGACGCTCACGCTCTCGAACCCGGTCAGCGGGGTATTGTAGCTGTCGGGATCGGAACCCCACACGAAGATCCCGGTGACCGTGGCGTCGTCTTGCAGCTCGAAGTCGTCCGCGCCGTAGATGTCGCGATCGGACGAATCCGAAAACTCGCCGACGCGGGGGGAGAGGTTCGCGGAGGGAGGCTGGTAGTGGACCATCGAGCACGGCGGCTGGTCGCCCACGCAGACGAGCTCTCCGTAGAACTCGATGCAGCGCTGGTACGGCGGGCAGTTGGAGCTCGAGTTGCAGTCGAACAGGCCGCAGTAGCAGCTGTCCCCGTCGGTCAAAGAGCAGATGCTCTCGGCGTTCCACGGCGTATCGTCGCACGAGGCCTCGTCCGAGCAGTCGCAGATCGGGGCGCAGACTCCCATCTCCTGATCCGCGGTCAGCACCAGACAGCTGCTTCCGTCGTCGCAGACATCACCGGGCAAACAGGCGCACGGCCAGCCGGAGTTCAGCGGACAGACGGAGGTGTCGGTGTCGGAATCCGTGTCGGCATCGGTGTCGGCGTCCGTGTCGCTATCGGTGTCGCTGTCGCTGTCCGTGTCGCTATCGGTGTCGCTGTCCGTGTCGGTGTCTGTGTCGGTGTCTGTGTCGGTATCGCTGTCTGCGTCTGTGTCTGCGTCCATGTCGCTGTCCGTGTCGCTATCGGCATCGGCATCGCTGTCGCTGTCGGCGTCCGTATCCGCGTCGGAGGAACCCGGGCCGTCGTCCGCTTCCGGCACGATCAGCGAGCAGGCGCTCGCTAGGATCGAAGTCAAAAGAGCGGCACAGATCGGAGCGTAGAGTCGCATCGTTTCTTCCTCCCTGCCAAAGCCATTCCAAGCACACAGGCACCCCAAATTGTATCCGGCAGTGGAAACAGGAATCAACAGGCTTTTGTCTCGCGCGCTGGTTCGAATCCTTTGCCGAAAAAGCCTTCGGGGGTAGTATCTCGTCTGGTGGCGTGCCGATGCGCGTCACGGAAGAAGTTCGCGGTCCTTCTGAGGAGCCGGCAGCGCATGGACCCGATGATCGGCAAGGTGATCGACGCCAAGTACCGCCTGGTGCGGCTGGTTGGCAGGGGCGGGATGGGCGCGGTCTACGAGGCGGTCCACGTGCGGCTGGGACGCAGCTTCGCGATCAAGGTGATGCACCCAGAGGAGGAGTCCCCCCACGGCTCGGTGGAGAGGCTGTACCGCGAGGCGATGGCGGCCAGCTCGATCGGGCACCCCAACATCGTCGAGATCTTCGACGTGAACGAGGAGGAGGACGGCACCGCCTTCATCGCGATGGAGCTGCTGCAAGGGGCCAGCCTCTCGGATCTGATCCACAGCGAGGGCGTGGTCACTCCCCACCGCGCGATCTCGTTCTCCTTGCAGATCCTCTCCGCGCTTTCCGCCGCCCACGTCAAGGGGATCGTGCACCGCGATCTCAAGCCGGACAACGTTTTCGTCTCAATCGACAAGGGCATGCGCGAGGTGGTCAAGATCCTGGATTTCGGCGTGGCCAAGCTGGAGGACCCGCGCCAGGGAGACATGGAGCTGACCAAGTCCGGGGTGGTCTTCGGCTCGCCGTACTACCTGGCGCCGGAGCAGGCGCGCGGGCGCCGCGACATCGACGCCCGCGCCGATCTGTGGGCCGCGGGCGTGCTGCTCTACTACATGCTGACCGGAGAGCGCCCCTTCGAGGGAGAGAACTACAACGAGATCCTGGGCCGCATCCTGATGGATGAGCCCGAGCCGCTGGGCGTCAAGGTGCCGAATCTGCCCGAGGGGCTGGTGAGCGTGGTGGAGCGGGCGCTGAAAAAGGATCGAGAACAGCGGTGGTCTAGCGCCGACGAGATGATCGATGCGATCCTCGACTTCCACGACACCTCCCGCGACGAGATGAGCACCTCGGTGATCCGCACGCTGCGCGGCTCTGACGCTCCTCCCGGCCCCGTGGACCCGCGCTTTCGCGTCCATATTACGAACGGTGCCTCGACCTCGGCGCGGCGAGTCGATCCCGCCTCCGTCACCCAGGCCAGCGCCGCCTTCTCCGATTCGAGACGGCGGCTGGGACGTTTCGGCAGGATCGGAATCGTGGCGGCCGGGATCGGCGCGGCGGCGATCGCGTTCGCGGTTGGCGCGCTGCTCTTCTGGAGCTCGGAAAGCGGCTCGGCGAAAGAGGGCGGACCGCCGGCCGCGGCGGCGGCCGGCGACGCCGGAGCGGGGGACGGAGCGCGGCTCGCCGCGCCGTCGAACGAGATGCCCGCCGGTTCCGGGGGAGACGCCGCGGCCGATGATCCCGCCGAGGCGACGATCGAGCTCGAGGGCCTGCCCGACGGCGCGCGAGTCACGGTCGACGGAAGCGAGGTGGAGGTTCCGGTCGTGCTTTCGAAAAGCGACGACGAGGTGCTGCTGAGCGTAACCGCGGAGGGTTTCGAGCCGTTTTCCAAAAAGCTGGTCGCCGATCGGGATCGCTCCGTGGAGGTGGAGATGGAGCCGCTCGCAGAGCGCCGCAAGAAACGCTCGTCTGGCGGCGGGCGAGCCGAGAGGAACAGGTCGTACAAGGGCGCCGGCGGGGGGAAGGAGAGAGCGGATCCCGAGAAGAAGGGCGGCAAGAGCTGGGCCGACAATCCCTTCGACTGAAAGAGCAGCTATTTCGAGGGCTTCATAGCGGAATATTGGCGTGTCGCTTGAAGGGTCTTTCCGCCTTCTTGTTCTCCAGCGTGGCGTAGGCGTCGAGCAGGCGGGCCCGTGTCTCGCCGGGCCTTATCACGGCGTCGACGTAGCCCAGCTCGGCGGCCTTGTACGGGTTGGAGAAGTTGTTCTCGTAGTAGGCCACCAGCTCCTTCTTCTTGGCCTCGGGGTCGTCGGCCTCGCGGATATCCTTGCGGCCGATGATGCTCATCGCGCCCTCGGCCCCCATCACCGCGATCTCGGCCGAGGGCCAGGCGAAGTTGACGTCGCAGCCGATGTGCTTGGAGCACATCGCGTCGTAGGCGCCGCCGTACGCCTTGCGCACGATCACGGTCGCCATCGGCACCGTGGCCTCGGAGTAGGCGAACAGCAGCTTGGCGCCGTGGCGGATGATTCCGCCGTGCTCCTGCATCGCGCCGGGCAGGAAACCGGGAACGTCGACGAAGGTCAGCATCGGGATGCTGTAGCAGTCGCAGAAGCGCACGAAGCGCGCCGCCTTGTCAGAGGCGTCGATGTCCAGGCAGCCGGCCGAGAACATCGGGTTGTTGCCCAGCACGCCGACCGCGCGACCTCCGATCCGGGAAAAGGCGGTCATGAAGTTGCGCGCCCAGCTCTTGTGCACCTCGAACAGCGAGCCCTCGTCCACGACCAGCTCCGCGATCTTGCGCATGTCGTAGACCGACTTGTGGTTGTCGGGCACGATCGAGGCCAGCTTCTCGGCGCGCGGATCCTGGTCCGGGTCGTAGTCGACGCGGGGCGGGCGCTGCTCGCAGCTCTGCGGCAGGTAGCCGACCAGCCTGCGGATCTCGGCCAGGCACTCCTTCTCGTTTTTCTCCTCGAAGTGGCAGACGCCGGATTTCTTGCCGTGGGCGCGCGCTCCTCCCAGGTCCTTGGGGGTGATCTCCTCGCCGGTGGCCGCCTTGATCACGTTGGGACCGGTGATGAACATGAAGCTGGTGTCGCGGACCATGAAGATGAAGTCCGTGATCGCCGGCGAGTAGACCGCGCCACCGGCGCAGGGGCCCATCACCGCCGAGATCTGCGGGATGACTCCCGAGGCGATCGTGTTGCGGAAGAAGATGTCGCCGTAACCGCCCAGCGACATCACCCCTTCCTGGATCCGCGCGCCGCCCGAGTCGTTGAGCCCGATGATCGGGCAGCGGTTGGCCAGCGCCAGGTCCATGATCTTGACGATCTTTCCGGCGAAGACCTCGCCCAGCGCTCCGCCGAAGTCCATGAAGTCCTGGGAGAAGACGAACACGCGGCGCCCGCCGATCGTGCCCCAGCCGGTGATCACGCCGTCGCCCGGGACCTTCTTCTCGTCCATCCCGAAATCGACGCAGCGGTGGACTCTCATCGCGTCGGTCTCGTGGAAGGAGCCGTCGTCCAGCAGCTCGTGGATGCGCTCGCGAGCGGTCAGCTGCCCCTTGTCGTGGCGCTTGGTGATCTTTGCCTCGGGCGCGTGGTTCTCGGCTCGCGCGAGCCTCTCTTCCAGCTCGGCGATCTTCTTTTTCATCTCTTCGTTCGCCATTCGGGCCTCCCTTTTTCGAGCAGCGGTCAATGCTCCTCGCACAGCTCGGTGAGCACGCCGGCGCTCGCCTTGGGATGCACGAACGCGATCCGGATTCCGCCGGCGCCGATCCGGGGCTGCTCGTCGATCAGGCGAACGCCCTTCTCCTTGCACTCCGCCAGCGCCGCGTCCAGGTCGTCGACCTCCAGCGCCACGTGGTGGACCCTGGGCTTGCCGTCGTTCTTGGCCAGGTACTTGCCCACCGGGCTGTCCCCGGCGGTCGGCTCGAGCAGCTCGAGCCGGGACTCTCCGACCTCGAGAAAGGCCGTCTCGACGTGCTGGTCCTCGACCACCTCGGTGCCGGTCTTCTCCAGCCCCAGCACGTCCGTGAAAAAGGCAAGGTACTTCTCGATGCTCGGAACCGCGATGCCGATGTGGCTGATCTTCTTCACCTGCATGCTCTCGCCTCCTTTTCCCGAGCAATCTACGGATCCAGATCGACCGCGCGTTTGCAAGAGAAAACCCGAAATCCCGGCGCGAAGACAGGCTTGCGAGCCATCTTTCGCTGAGCTAGCGACGGAATCGTGCAAAGACGGATCCAAGTGGAAAGCAGACCCTGAGAGCCTAACCGCAGGCGTAGACTGCCCACTCGTAGATTACGGGGTTGTAGCGCTGTCCGCGTCCGTATCGAGGTCGGCGTCCGTGTCCGTCTCGCCGTCCGCGCCGGTGTCGGCATCGGTGTCTCCGTCCGTTCTGGGCTCTCCGGGAGTCAGACCACGAGCGGCAACGCGGACGGCAGCAGGGTGAAGCCGGCGGGAAGCTGGCCCGGCTGCTCTCCGTCGACGTCGACCAGCACCGGCTCGTCTCCCAGCGGCCTGGCAGCAACCGACGAGGCGCGGATCACCTCGACGCCGTCGAGACCGAGGTGCCTCCCGCGGTAGATCTTGGGGCCGTTGGCCAGCACGGATCTCCTGCTCAGGTCGCCGACCACGACCACGTCGAACAACCCGTCGTCCAGCCGCGCCTCGGGGGCGATCCACATTCCGCCGCCGAAGAACTGGCCGTTGGCCACGGCCACGTCGCTTATCTTCAGCTCCTTCCAGTCGACGCCGTCCAGCGCGATCCGGACCGGTTGATTCGCGTAACTGGCCACGGCGCGCAGGCTTCCCAGCGCGAAGCTGGCCTTGCCGCCCAGCGCCTTCGAGGATCTATTGACCATCCGCACCACCAGGCCGCTGAGCCCGAAGCTGGCGATGTTGACGAAGACTCTGCGCGAGGTTCGTCCGTCGGCGGTGGTCAGCTCGAGCCGCCCCAGGTCGATTTGCCGGCGCCGGCCGTTCTCGAGCCGCGCGAGCGCGGCGAGGGGAGAGTCGCCGAAGCCCAGAGAGCGCCTGAAGTCTCCGCCGGTGCCGAGGGGAACGATTCCCAGCGCCGCTCGGCCGGAGACGGGCTCTTCGTCTTCGATCAGCCCGTTGGCGACCTCGTTGATCGTCCCGTCGCCGCCGACGGCCACCACGACGTCCGCGCCTCGGGCCGCGGCCTCGCGGGCCAGCTCGACGGCGTGCAGAGGCCCTTCGGTCAAGGAGACCCCGCACACGCCGGGCATCCGCGCGACCTCGGGCTCCAGCTTTTTCCACTGGCGCGCGGCCGAGCCGTTTCCGGCCCGGGGGTTGACTACGAATCGCGTGACCAGACCCATGCAAGGCTCGTTATAACCCGCGGCCCGCGACGCGCTCCAGATGCTTTTCTTCCGCGAGGCTTCGCGGTATGCATGATTCCAGAGGAAGAAGAGGTCTTCCCGGGAAGGAGAGATGATGAAAGCCATTTTGCACACCGGGCTGCTCGCCGGGCTGCTCGCATGCGGGGCGGTCGCCTGCGGAGACGACGACGACGATGGCTCGTCGGACGCGGACACCGACGCGGATACCGACGCGGACACGGATGCCGACGCCGACGCCGACGCCGACGCGGACACCGACGCGGATACAGACGGTCTGCACGGCGACCCGCCCTCCGAGGCGCTGCCGGTCCCGGATTTCACAGCGCTGAACTCGGACGAAGCGGAGCGCGGCCAGCAGGATCTGACGGGGCATCCCACGGTGCTCTGGTTCTACCCGGCCGCCGCCACCGGCGGGTGAACTGTCGAGGGTTGCGGGTTCCGCGACAGACAAGAACAGTTCGATCAGCTGGGAGTGACCATCGTGGGAGCGAGCTTCGACTCCCCCGCCGACAACGCCGCCTGGAAGGCGGACCAGGGCTTCGCCTACGAGCTGTGGAGCGACCTGGACAGGGAGCTGGCTCTCCACTACGGAGCGGCCTCGAGCGCTTCGCAGAGCATGGCCTCCCGCGTGACGCGCATCCTGGACGAGGAGGGAACGCTCGTCCTGGAGTACACGGTCCTCAATGTGAGCGCCCATCCCCAGCAGGTTCTGGAGGACTGCCAGCAACTGTTCGGCCAGTAGATCACTTCTTGCTGGGCAGCTGTGGGCCGTGGCCCTGGCGGCGGTCGGCCGCCTGTCCGTCGCGCTCCGCGTCGACGCGCGCTTTGCGGTTCAGCGCTTGCGGCGCGGCTCGGAGCGGGACTCCGGCTTGCGCGGCTCGGAGGAGGACTTGCGCACGGCCGGGCTCGGCGAGCGGACGCGGGGCGAGCGGGTGCGATGGAATTCGGGCTGCGCGCGATCGAGGGGCGGAGAGGCGCGGTGGACCGCCGCCTCGCTCGACGAGCCGCCTCCGGAGGACTTCTCTATCGAGTAGCGGGGACCGTGAGCCGTGTACACGTACGGCACGCCGTTGTAGTAGTAGACGAGGAAGTACGGATAATACCACCAGAGGTCGTCGTGCCAGTAGATCCAGCGTCCGTGGTAGTAGTAGACCCAGTGACCGTCGTACCAGAGCCGCGGGCAGTCGCAGGCTCGGCCGTCCGGGGTCGGCCAGTTCTCGATCGGAGCGCCCGCGTACTTGCCGGCGGGCAGGTACTGGGCGACGATGCGGTCGTAGGAGGGATAGGTTCCGACGCGGGAAGGACCGCATCCCCATGCTGCCAGTGCGAGAACCGCGATTGCCGTGGCTGCGGCTCTGGTCATCAGCGTCCTCTTCTTGCGGGGCGATTGACCCGCTGGGAAAAGAATACCAAGGAGGCCCTCGGGTGTCGACCTGGATGCTCCGCGCGATCGCCGCGGCCGCCGCCCTGCTGAGCTGGAAGGGCGTCCGGCGGCTGGGGGCCTTTCTGGGCACGGTCTGGTACCGGCTGGTGCGCATCCGCCGCGGCGTGGTCCGCGAAAACCTCGGGCTGGGCCTGCCGGAGCGCGCGGCCGAGCACGATCGCATCGCGCTGGGCTGCTACCGGCACCTCTGCATCTCGACGCTGGAGCTGCTCAAGACGCGCCGCATGTCTTCCGGGCGCGTCCTGTCGCTGGTGCGCCACCGGGGCCTCGAGAACTACGAGCGCGCCGCGGAGCGGGGCAGAGGGGTGATCGCCGTGACCGCCCACGTGGGCAACTTCGACCTGCTGGCCTGCTCCCAGGCGCTGCGCGGCGTCGAGCTGGGGATAGTCAGTCGGGAGCTGCGCGAGAGCGGATCCAACCGGTTCTGGATGGAGACCCGTGCGGCCACCGGACTGAGGATCTTCTCCGACCGGAGCTCGCTGAGGGAGCTGCTGCGCTGGCTGCGCGAGGGACGGGCGCTGGGCCTGGTCGTCGATCAGCGCACGCCGGCGGAGCGGGGCGGGCTGCTGGTCCCGTTCCTGGGAGAGCCGGCCTGGACCACCTCGACGCCGGCCGCCCTTGCGTTGCGCACGGGTGCCGCATTGGTTCCGGTCCGGGCCCGGCGGCTGGAGGACGGGAGCCACGAGGTCGGCGTCGAGCCCGAGATTCCGCTTCCCGAGCGTCGCGGGGCGGAAGAGGTGGCTCTGCTGACGGAGCGGATCAACGAAATCGTGTCGCGCTGGATACGCGATACGCCCGAGCAGTGGATGTGGCTGCACCGCCGTTTCGCCGGCGTTCCGAGAGGAGAGCCCGAAGGTGAAACCCGCTCTTGAGAAGCCGCCGGCTTGGGGCTACACTGCGACTTGATTCACGAGCCGCCGGGGAGGGCGACGGGCGGTGCACGGAGGAGATCGGATGAAGACAGCGCCGATTTTTTTCCGCATCGCCTGCGGCGCGATGGTTTCCGTGGCCTGCCTGGCCTGCGAGGCGAGCGGGGCCGGCGGCAAGTACGTGGGAACCTGGCTCAGGACGCGCACGCTGACCACCACCGGCCAGGGCGCGGACGAGATTGAGCTGGAAAAGGAGACTTGGGAGCTCGAGATTCGAGCCGACGGGACCTTCACCGAGGTGCACAGCAAGACGAACAACCCGCAGTCCGCCCCGCCGGAGCCGCGGGAGAAGCGGCAGGGCTCTTGGCAGGTCGAGGACGACGGGCACCTGGTGCTCACCGGCGACTGGCTGGATCTGGACGGGCCCGAGATGGACAGCCTGAACGACGTGCGCGACAACCTGTACACGTTCACGCGCCGCGCGATGGCCTTCCTGGACTCGAGCGGCGACCACCTGTTCGTCGGTCCGGACGTGACCTACTTCACGGACTGGCCGCATTCCGAGTCGTACGTGATCCTGTACTACGATGTGGACAACAGCCGCCTCTGGCGCGACTCGGCGGTGCAGCTCGTCGACGCCGACGGCGAGGTCGTCCAGGAGCGGATCGAGTCGGTCTCGTTCCAGGTGACCGGAGCGAACGAGTGCAGCGGTCAGTACTCGCTGAGCGAGAACGACCAGGGGTCCCCGACGAACCTGGAAGGCGAGCTGGAGACGTGCACCTACTGGCTGGAGGAAGGCGTGACGGTCGAAGGCGTCGGAGGGGAGGAGATCCAGGTCCAGGCCGTGCAGTTCGAGTACACGGTCGGCGGGTCTACCGATGTGGAGCGCGAGAGCTACATCCAGGCCGGAGATCACTTTCTGGAGCATCGCCCCGGCGAGCAGGCCGACGCGCTGCGCAACTCCGCGTTCGTCAGGGTGAACTGACCGCCGGACGATATCGGAAAGCGACCGGGCGCGAGCAGCCCCGGAGGAGGTTCAGATGCGAAGAGTGCCAGCACCCCGTTTTTGCGCGGTCGTCGCGGCCTTGGCGGTCTCGGCGATCGGCCTTTCGGCGGCGGCGACCGATCTGACGGGGAAGGTCGTGGTCGGCGACGAGTTTCTCGAGGCGCTGGCCGAGGCCGAGAAGGCCGAGGCGAAGAGCAGGGAGTCGTGCTACTGGAACGAGCCCAACGGCCTGATTCCCGTCCGTCCGCCCCTGGTGGATCCCTCCGCCGACCTGGGAGTTGCGCTCTACCGCGAGGGTGCGCCCGCTCCGGAGCCGGACGAGCTTTTCACCGTCAAGGTGCGCGCGGGCAGCCTGGAGCGCAGTCTGGTGCTGACCAGGCCGGGCAGCACGATTCGCTTCGACAACGTCAGCCCGTTCGACCACGAGCTGTACGTGCCCGGGTTCGACGGATTCGAGCCGCAGCGCCAGGCGCGCGGAAACTTCCGGCCGATCGCCTTCGGCGAGGAGAAGAGCTACGAGGTGCGCTGCAAGCTGATGCCGCATTTTCGCGGCTGGGTCGTGGCGACTCCGGCGGCGGTGATCGTCGATCTGAAGAAGAACGGAGCATTCGGGGTCGAGGATCTGGAGCCCGGAAACTACAAGCTGAAGGTCTTCCACGGCGGCCGCTGCGTGCACGAGCAGGACGTCGAGGTGGCGGATGCCAAGCGGATGGAGATCGAGGTGAAGCTGGCCGCCCCCGAGCCGAGCGAAGGCTCGGAGCAACGGGGTGAAGAGGGCGAGCAAGGCGGGGACGAAAGCGAAAATAAGGCCGGCGAGAAGGCCGAGGGCGGCGAGTAGCCGTTATTACCGAAGCACACGCTGCAGAGAGGTCGCATGTTTATTTCTCGATTCTGGACGTTGCTGCTGGCGCTGGCGGTCGGAGGGCTGCTGGCGATCGTGTTCCTCGCCAAGGACGTGGTCAATCGCGAGCGCGCGGAGAACGCCACGGCCCTGCTCTACAAGGAGCTCGACAAGGTGGACATCGCGCTGAATCTGCACGCCCGCAAGCGGCTGGACGTGCTGATGAGCGCCGCGGTCGATCCCCGGGTGCGCAAGATGCTGGCGCAGATCTCCGCCGACGAGGACAAGGCGGAGAAGCTTCGCCAGAAGCTGCTGACCGCCCTTCGCGAGCGCAACGAGGCGATGGGCAAGTACAAGGCCGACTCGCTGCTGGCGCTGGACATCCGGGGCGAGGTGATCACCCAGGCGGGCGAGCGGGAGCGGCAGAAGGGGTACAACCTCGCCGGTTTCCCGGCGGTCGAAGCCGCCCTGCGCGGATACATGCGGGACGACGTCTGGAAGCTGGGAAACGACGTCTACATGGTCGCAGCGCGACCCGTGATCGACCAGGGGCGATACGCGGGAGCGGTCGTGCATCTCTCCAAGATCGACGACGACCTGGCTTCGGACATGTCGGTGAGAGTCCAGATGGGGTTCTTCGCCGGAGAGGTGATGATCGCGGTCGGATCGCCCCAGGCGGAGGGCGTGGTGCGCGCGCAGTCCTCGTACATCGGCCAGCCGCTGAGCGACGTGCTGAGCGCGAAGAAATTCGTCGAGAAGGGTTACAGCGACGTTCACAGGATCGAGACCCAGGACGGCGACTTCATGGCGATCTACTCGCTGGTGCGCGGCGAGGCGGCGGAGAACAAGGTCGGGTACGCGATCATCACGCCGATCGAGGCGATGGCCGCCTTCACGGAGTTCTACGAGAAGGCGGGCAAGCAGGACATCGACGCGTTGCCGGTCACATGGATCATCGCACTCGTCGTGCTGGCGGTGCTGATCGGGTGGTTCTGGAACTGGCTCGAGGCCGAGCGGCCGTTGAGGCGTCTGCACAAGCACGTCGATGCGCTCGAACAGGCCGATCCCAAGGATCAGCTCAACATCTACAGGTTCCGGCGCCGGGCGCGAAAGCTGGCGGCCTCGATCAACCGGGTGCTGGACGCCAAGATCAAGCAGATGCTGGAAGCTGTGGGGCACCCGGGCAAGGACATCGATTCCATCCTGGGAGGCCAGGACAAGGCGCGGCTCTCGTCGGCCTCCTTCAAGTTCGCCGAGCCGTCGGCCGACGATATCCCGCCCCCGCCCGAGGAGGAGAGCAAGCCGGGCAGCGGCAAGCAGGTGCGGTTGGGCAGCGGTCCGCAGGCCAAGCCGGACGGTCCGCCGCCGGCTCCGGGCGGCAAGCCGGGCGGTCCGCCGCCGGCTCCGGGCGG
>CAZHCG010000014.1:0-11963 GCA_964530995.1 uncultured Myxococcales bacterium | reverse complement strand
GTCCGCCGCCGGCTCCGGGCGGCAAGCCGGGCGGTCCGCCGCCGGCTCCGGGCGGCAAGCCGGGCGGTCCGCCGCCGGCTCCGGGCGGAACTGGAGCCAAGCCGATGACGCCCGAGGAGGAGCAGAAGTACTTCCGGCAGATCTACGAGGAGTTCGTGGATCTCAAGAAGAAGCTCGGCGAGCCGGTGGAACAGCTGCAGTTCGAGCGTTTCGAGACCACCTTGAAGAAGAACCGCGACACCCTCAAGTCGCGCTACGGCTGCGCCCGGGTCAAGTTCCAGGTCTACGAGAAGGACGGCAAAACCTCGCTCAAGGCCACCCCCGTCAAGTAGCGGCCGACCCTCTCGGTAAAAAAAACCCTCCGCTGGTGTCGTGACTCACGGCGGCCAACCCCGCGTCCTCTGAGAGGTGGGCTCCGTTTTGCCGCTTCAGGCTTCCGATTCGCGATGACCGGCCTGCACACCACGGCAAGTGACAGATCCCGGGGGTTAGGTACAGCGGGATTCTTGTTTTCCTCGCCTTGCCACGAACACCCCAGAGGGTCGATACCAGTATGGCAGCTTGCCGCCCCGCAGGCAAGCGCGGTTGACAGCTTTTCGCCGTCGTCGAAAACTCGACTTCGTGAAGCCGCAGCACAGAACGTCGCTAGCAGAGGAGGAGACCCCGTTCGTCTCCGTGACCGAGGCGGTCGGGGAGCTGTTCTCCAGGTTCGGCCTGCGGCCGGTGCTGGGCAAGGCCTGGGCCGCGCTCTACCTTTCCTCGGAGCCGCTCACCGCCCAGCGCCTGCGCCGAGATCTGGGGGTTTCGTCCGGATCGCTCAGCATGGGGCTGTCCGAGCTGATGGAGCTGGGGCTGGTATCGCGCTCGACGCCGCCGGGGCGACGCTACTTCGTGTACAGCGCCGAGAAGGAGACCTGGACGCTGATGACCCGCATCTTCAAGGAGCGGGAACGCGCCCGGATGATGGAGATTCTGGACCGGGTCCGCCGCGCCGAAGAGCGGCTCGATATCGAGACGGAAGGCGAGGGGGAGTCCCGCTACACGCTCGAGCGGGTTCGCCACCTGAGGGAGGTCGGCGAGTTCGTGATCGATCTCGTCGACGCGTTCATGGAACGCACGCGTTCCGAGATCAAGGCGGCCAAGAAGTGGTTCGAGGTCTCGGAGCGATTCGGCGGCGAGCCGCTGAGCCGGGTTCGGCGCAGAATCAACCGCGCGCGCAACCAGCGAAAAAGAAAATGATCGAATTCGAATCCCGTTTTCGTCCAGGACGGCGGCGGGGGCCACCGAGCACCAGAAGTGCCCGGCAGACGGGCAAAAAACGGTGGTAGGCGCGAAGACGACTTTCTACTATACTGCCGCGTTTGCGGGCGCCTCTCCTCGGAGGACGGTGGACGAATTCCGGTTCCAAACCCCGTTCGAGGAGAGGATCACACACAGGAGCTTGTCGAGATGAAAGACAGTCTGGACGTTCTTCGCGGAGAGCTCGAAAGGCTCTTTTCGATCTCCGCTCTCAGAGATCTGTGCGGCGACTACCTCGGAATCGATGCCGAGCAGGCCGGGCTCGACGACGAATCCAAAGCGGTTTTCGTCCGGCGGCTGATCGGCTGGTGCGAGAAAAACGGCGCGGCCGAGGCGCTCGCCGACGCGACGCTGCTGCTGAAAAAGGGGATGGTCGACCCGCGGGTCAAGCAGGTCTACAAGGGCCGCTACCAGCACGACGCGCCCGAGCAGGACGCGGTGCCCGGTTGGAAGACGGGCGAGCAGGTTTCCCTCGACGGCGTGGGGGCGGTCTACGAGTGCGTCCCGGCCGAGGGAGAGGGCGAGGAGGGTTACGGTCTGTGGCTGATCCACGGCGAGCACGCGCAGGACGAGGCGGCCGTGCAGCGTTTCCTGACGCAGATGCGCGCCCTGCGCCACGTCGACCATCCTTCGATCCAGGGAGTGCGCGAGGCGGGGAGACTGGAGGACGGCAGGCCCTACGCGGTGATTCGCTGGATAGAGGGCGATCTCGTGGCCGAGCGGGCTCCGATGCGCGCGGGCGAGGCTCTGGAGGTCTTCGACGCGATTCTGGACGCGCTGGACGCGGTTCACGGCAAGGGGATCGTCCACTTTGACATTCGCGCCGAGAACGTGCTGGTGCGCGAGCCGGAACACGACGAGCGGGAGTCGGGGGGGATTTCGCCGCAGGTCGTTCTGCTCGGCTTCGGCACCGACAGGCTCTTCTACAAGCCCGAGCCTCCCGGTCCGGGAGGCGCGCTGGCCGGCCTGGGGATGGTCAAGGCGATCGCTCCGGAGGTGGCGCGGGGCGGTCCGCCGGAGCCGCGCTCCGACTACTACGCCCTGGGAGCCTTGCTGTACGAGATGGTGACCGGCAAGCCGGTCTTCGAGGGACGCTCGGCCGCGGACGTGCTGGCGGCGCACCTCTCGCGCGACGCGCGCGACCCCAGCTCCGTGATCGAGGATCCGATTCCGGGCGCCTTCGACGCGCTGGTCGGCAAGCTGCTGGAGAAGGAGCCGGCCAAGCGGCCGCGCGCCATGGACGAGATCCGGCGCGAGCTGGCCGAGGTCAGGCGCGCCGCGGAGGAGGCCGAGGCGCGGGCGGCTCAGACCGGTACGCGGGAAGACATCGAGACCTGGGGCGACGCCCTGATCGAGAGCCCCGACGACGAGGAGATGCTCGCGGAGATGCTCAGGGAGGCGCGACGTTGCAACGCCTGGGGAGCGGCGGTGGAGGTGATCGAGGAGGCGGCGCTCTCCGCGGACGACGCCGACGTCGTACGGCGGCTCTACCTGGCCGCCGCCGAGGGAGCCACGCATCATCTCAAGGATTACGAGAAGGCCAACCAGCTGCTGACCCAGCTGATCGAGGCGCACCCGGACGACCCCCGGCTCGAGGAGGCGATGCTCGATCTGCTGCGCGCCGAGGGACGCTTCGAGGAGCTGGTGGAGAAGCTGGCGGCCAAGGCCGAGGCGGTCGAGGAGCCGCTGGCCAAGCTCGGAACGATTCGCGAGATCGCGCGAATCTACGAGCGGGACATCAAGGATGCGGGCAAGGCGCTCGACTACTACATGGCCTGCCTGGCCGGAGGAGTGGAGGAAGACCTGATCGCAACGGTCGAGAAGCTCGGGATGCGCACCGAGCGGCTCGAAGAGGTGGCCGCCGCCTGCGGAGGGGCGATCTCGACGGCCGAGTCGGCCGGCGACGAGGAAGGGGTCGCCTTCCTCTACAAGAAGCTGGGCAGCTGGTACCTCGAGCACCTCGACCAGGCCGGCTACGCGCTGACCTGCTACCAGAAGGTGCTGGAGAGCCGCCCCGCCGACATCGAGGCGCTCGAGGCGATCGCAGACCTCTACCGCGGCGCTCAGCAGTGGAAGGAGCTGGCCGACGCGGTGGTGAGGATCGGCGAGATCGAGAGCTCTCCGGCAAAGAGCCGCGATCGACTGGTCGAGGCGGCTCGCGTCTACGACGACAAGCTCGGCGAGACCGGTACCGCCCGCGAGCTGCTGGAGGGCGTGCTGGACGAGGACCCGGCCCACGCCAAGGCGGCGGAGTCGCTGGCGCGGATCCTGGAGCAGGCCGAGGAGTGGAAGCAGCTGGCCGAGCTCCTCTCCCACACCGTTGAATCGATCGTGGAAGACGAGGAGCAGCTCGAGGCGCGCTATCGCCTCGGCGAGCTGTACGAGGATCGGCTGGACGATCTCAAGGCGGCCCGGGAGCAGTACAGCGCCGCTTTGAAGATCGATCCGAAGCAGATCGATTCGATCAAGGGGCTGGAGCGTATCTACGCGCGCCAGGGCGACTCGGTGGGCCTGCGGGACAACCTGCAGGCGCAGCTGGAGCTGGCGGTCACGCCGCGTCAACGACTGTTGCTGCTCGAGCGGCTCGCCGAGCTCCACGAGGAGGAGTTCCGCGAGGACGCCAAGGCGATCGACTGCTACCGCGAGATCCTGGAGGTCGACGCCGAGCACGGATCCGCTCTGATCGCACTCACGCGGCTTTTCCGCCGCAGCAAGGACTACGAGGACCTGGTCGATATTCTCCAGCGGCGCGCCGAGGCGGCCGAGGAGGAGGAGGAGGAGCGGGATCTTCTGCGCGAGCGGGCGGAGGTGATCCGCGAGGACATCGGAGACGTTCAGCGGGCGGCCGAGGCCTTCCAGGCCGTGGCCTCGCTGGGGGTCGACGACGCGCTGGAGACGCTGGCCCGTACGCAGGAGGAGGCCGGCGACTACGCCGCGGCGGTGGAGACCGTGGACAAGATGCTCGCGGCGGCCGAGGAGCAGCAGCAGAAGATAGCGCTGCTGATGCGCAAGGCCGGGCTGCAGTGCGATCGGCTCGAGGAGCACAGCGAGGCGGTCGCCACGCTGCGCAAGGCGCGCGACATGGCGCCCGAGGACCGGGACGTGATCGCGGAGCTGGCCCGCGTCTACCAGGAGCAGGGCAACTACAGCGGCGCGGTCGAGACGCTGCGCGAGGAGCTCGACCTGGTCGAGGGATCCCATGCCCGCGCCGAGCTGTTCGCCAGGATGGGCGTGATCGCTCTCGAGAAGATGGATAACGAGGACAAGGCGATCTCGTATTTCGAGCATGCCCTGGAGCTGAACAAGAACAACCTCACCGCCGGTGACAACGTCTCCACCCTGTACCGCAAGCGCGGGGAATGGGATAAGGCGCTGCCGATCTACGAGATCTGGGCGGCGTCATCCGACGCGCTCGACGACGAGAAGAAGATCGAGCTGTTCAGCCAGATGGGCGAGGCTTTCGAGCGCCTCGATCGCCACGAAGAGGCGCTGAGCAGCTTCCACAAGGCGGCCGAGATCGCCAGCGAGCCGCACCTGATGCGCCGCCTGGGAGAGGTGGCGCTCAACGTCGAAGAGTACGAGATGGCTCGCGAGCAGCTCAATCGTTACCTCGACGCGATCGGCGACAAGATCGAGCCGGCGGACAAGGTCGGCGTGTTCGTCATGCTCGGCCGCGCCGGGCTGGCGAGCGGAGACGTGAGCGGGGCGGCCAAGCTGGCCCGCCAGGCGACCGTGATGTCCTCGGATCACCGCGAGGCGCGGCTGCTGCTGGCCGACGTCAACGAGGAACGCGGCGACTACCGCGGAGCCGTCGAGGCCCGGCAGCGCGTATTGGACGCGATGGAGGAGGACGACGAGGATCGCCTGCCGCTGGTGCGCAGGACCGCGATGCTGCTGTTCGAAAAGCTCCGCGACTCCGACGGCGCATCCAAGATGCTGACAGACGAGCTGGAGCGTCATCCCGAGGATCGCGATATCCTGGGCGATCTGCTCAAGATCTACTACGCGGCCAAGCGCTACGGCGACGTGGTCGAGGTCGTGCTGCGCATCGCGGACCTGGTCGACGATCCGCAGCAGCTGGCGCGCTACTACCTGACGGTGGCCAAGATCTACCGCCGCGAGCTGAAGCAGCCCGACGACGCGATGGCCTACTTCGAGATGGCCGTCGAGCAGGACCCCACCCTCGCGGACGCCGAGGAGGCCCTGGTCGAGATGCTGACCGAGCGCCAGGAATGGGAGAAGCTCGAGAGGCACTACAAGCGGGCGATCAAGAACCTGCCCGAGGACGCGATGCTGGAGGAGAAGCTCGAGGCCTACGAGCCGCTCGCCAATTTGCTGGTGGAGAAGCTCGACCGCGATAAGGACGGGATCATGATCACCGAGGCGATCACGCGCCTGGTGCCCGAGGACGAGTCGTGGCGGGAGAAGCTGGCCGATCTCTACGGATGGAAGTCGGAGTACGCCGACAAGGCGGTCGCGCTCCATCGCCGGATGCTGGCCTCCAACCCGGCCCGCGTGGACTCGTTCCGCATGCTGTGGCGCATCTTCTCCAACGAGGAGGAGCCGGACAAGACCTGGCTCGCGGCCTCGATGCTTTCCTTGCTCAACCAGGCCTCTCCGGAGGAGCGCAAATTCTATCGGGACTACCAGCCCGACGACCTGCCGACCATGGAGAACCGCCTCAAGGACGAGCACTGGAAGCGGATGCTCTCGCACGACGAGCTGAACCAGACCATCTCGGCGATTTTCTCCGTGATGGACCGGGCGGTCTTCCGCGCGAAGGCGCAGAAGCTGTCCAAGTACGGGCTAGAGCCCGGCAAGGCCGTCGAGGCGGGAGAGGACTCCAGCGATTTTTCGCAGTTCGTCAGCTTCGCGGCCGGGTCGCTGGGAGTGGAGGCGCCGCCGATCCACTTCCACGACGGGCAGGGCGAAGGCTTCCAGCTTCTGGACACGGATCCTCCGGTGCTGGTGGCCGGCAGCGGCGCGAGCGAGCTCAAGGATCGGATGGGCCTGGGCTTCAAGCTCGGCCAGCAGCTCTCGCTGCTCAGACCCGGCTGCTTCGTTCGCAGGCTGGCCAGCTCCGGAACGGAGATGTCCTCCTGGCTGTTGGCCTCGATCAAGATCTTCGTGCCCGGGCTGCCGGTGCCGTCCAACCTGGCGGGGCCGGTGCAGGAGAGGCTGGCGCCGATCCGCGAGGCGCTGGATGCGGCGGCGCTGGAGAGGCTGCAGGGTTACGTGCAGGCCTTCGTCTCCGAGGCGGCGGACGTCAACCTCAAGCGCTGGGCCAAGGCGATCGACTACACCTCGGACCGGGCCGGCCTGCTGCTCTGCGGCGACGTCGCGGTGGCGGTGCGCGTGCTCAAGGAGCTGCTGGACGACAAGAAGCAGCTCTCCGAGCGCTTGCGCGAGCTGACGCTGTTCACCGTCTCCGACGAGCATCACCAGTTGAGAGCCCGCCTGGGCACGGCGTTGAAGAACGTCTGATCCGTTCGCTGACATGCGCGGGCGGCCGTCGGGGGGACGGGCGATTGGCTTTGCTCCGCGTTGGAGTAGAATTTCGAGTGATGAGAATCTGGACTGCGCTCCTGCTGCTGGCGTTTTCGGCCGGTTGCGCCGACGAGGAGCTGCCTTCGTTTCGGCTCGGCAGCCTGGCGTTCGGCGAGGGCGAGCCGATTCCCTCGCGGCATGGCTGCGAGGGGGACGACATCTCGCCGCCGCTGACCTTTGTCGGATATCCCGAGGAGACGGTCGCCTTCGCGGTGGAGATGATCGATCGCGACGCCCTCTCCGGCGAGGGCGTGCGCTGGCTGATCTGGAACATCTCGGCCGACGTGCCGTACGTGGAGGAGGGAGTTCCGGCGGTGGAGCGGCCGGACGGCGCCGTGCAGGGAGCCAACGCCGAGGGCTCCGTGGGCTACCTGGGGCCCTGTCCGCTCGAGGGCGAGGAGCACGAGATCGCGATCAGGGCCTGGGCGCTGGAAGAGCCGCTCGATCTCTCGCCCGGAGCGGGGAAGCGCGAGCTGCGGCGCGCGGCCGAGAAGCGGGCCGTGGCGTTGGGCCGGCTGAGCGGCACCTACCTGCGCGATTGAGGGACGCCCGGAGCCTTTCAGCTCCGGACGCGGAACGGCGAATCGTCGTTCTCGATCTCTTCCCACTCGATTTCGACCCGATCGACGCAGGCCGCCGGCGGACCTTCGTACAGCCAGCGGGCCAGATCCTCCAGCGCGGAGCGATCGCCCAGCGCGCGCACCTCCACCGAGCCGTCCGGCAGGTTGCGCACCCAACCACCCAGGCCCAGCTCGCTGGCCCGCTGCTTGGTGTAGAAGCGGAACGCGACCCCCTGGACGGCGCCGTGAACCGTTGCGTGGAAAGAGATGCTCATCAAAACACCTCGAGGGTAGCGCGAGCGGCCGTGCAGTCAACTCACCTCTCGCGACAGGCGGGCAGCCGCCGCTTGTCGGCCAGGCGGCGCTCCAGCTCTTGGCGCGAGTAGCGCTTCTCGAAGGCTCGCAACACCCTCGCGGCCGCGTCGCGGTACCCGCGCGCGTTTAGATGGAACAGATCCGGACTGTAGAATTTTCTCAGGACGTAGTACCGCGAGGGCCGCTCCAGGTCTATCGAGAAGACGTCGAGCTCGTCGGCGGTCCGGGTCAGCAGCGGGTTGAGGTGAGCGAAGCGCGGCTCGAAGTAGGTGAGGAAGATCGGCTCCGAGCCGCGCTTTTGCGCGATCGAGACGTATCTCTCCAGGTCGTGCGAGATCCAGTCGGAGAGCAGCTCGTCCTCGAAGCTGTCGAAAAAAACGCTCCAGCCCTGGTCGCCGAGGATGCCGCGGTAGTCCGAGCGGGCCTCGGCGATCTCCTCCTCGCCGCCCTCCTCCTCGCCGCCCTGCAGGGCCACGCTGATCGCCTTGCCCAGCTGGAAATTGCTGGCGACGAAGCTCGCCAGGTGGTCGCGGCGGGCGTTCTCTTCCCATTCCCAGAAGCTGGCCGCGTGCAGGTTCCAGCGGTTGTTGACCCCGTACATCACCAGGTTGAAATCGGGCGCGGCGCGGGGGTGTTTTTCGAAAAAGCGAGCGGTGCGGCGCAGCCCCTCCGAGGTGTTGCTGCCCGGCATTCCCAGGTTGTGGGCCTTGAAAGCGATCCCGGGATATCTCTCGGCCAGCAGGCGCCTCAGCTGTATCGGGTAGGACTGGCACCGCTCGGCTCCCAGCCCGAAGGTCATCGAGTCGCCGTGGGCGATCAGCACGATCGCCTCGCAGTCGTCCTCGGGGCTGCTGGTGTCGACCTCGGGTCGCAGCGCGGCGCCGGCGATCCGCAGACCGCACTCGCCGATCGCCACGACTATCACCAGCGTCAGCGCGCCGTAGGCCAGGCGTTTCTTCCAGGACCGTTTCCCCGCCTCGCGCGGCTGGTTCGAATTGCTCGCGGTATCGTTCATTTCTCGGCCGCCTCGAACAGGGTTCGTCCGATCTCTTCTGGAGCGATTCCGGCCGTGCAGGCCACGATCAGCCCGGCGATGAACGCCGCCAGCAACGCCCGCGCGCAGACCCCGGCCAGCTCCCGGATTCTTTCCGGCGCCAGCGTCGCCGCTCCGCCGAAGAAGGCTCCCAGCGAGAGCAGGTTGGCCGATCCCCCCAGGGCGAAGGCGCCGATCAGCGCGCTTCTCGCCCCGCTCAGCTCCCCGTCGCGAAAGGCCAGGATCAAGCGCTTGAGCGCGTTGGTCTCGGTGCTGGCGAGCTTGGTCGAGAGCACCTCTCCGATCGCGGCGGCTTCGGACGGCGGTGTGCCGATCAGCAGGGTGATCGGGTAGCCGGCGTGCTCGAGCAGACCCCGCAGCGTCCAGTCGCAGCTCGAACCGAAGATCCTGCCGGTCAGATCTCCGGCGGCGACCACGATCAGATCGAACAGCCCGAACAGCCCCATCACCACCACGATCATCGCCGCGACGCCCCCGATCATGCGCAGCCCGCGCCAGGCTCCGGAGCGCAGGCAGCTCGCGGCGCTTTCTTCCCGGTCGACGCCGGTCGTCTCGGGCGGAGTGGAGTCGACCGGAGCTCTCGACGGAAGCAGCAGCTTGGAGACCGCGATCGAGGCGGGCAGGGCGAGCAGCGAGGCGCCGGCCAGCAAGCCCGGGTAGCCGCCGCGGATGTTGATCGTGGCGCTGACGAACAGGTTGGCGCCCAGAGACGACATGCCGGCGGCGACGACGGTGCAGAGCTCGGAGCGGCTCATCCGGGGCAGGTAGGCGCGCAGCAGAAGCAGCGACTCCACGCCGAGCACCAGGCTGGAAAGCGCGGCGGTGATCTCGGCGCCGGTCAATCCCAGGCGCGAGGCGGGTCGGTGCAGGCGGCGGACGACGGCGGAGATCGCTCCGCAGCGCTCCAGCAGGGCGGCCAGGGCGCCGAAGATCACCAGGCGCGGCAGGACCTGGAACAGGATCATCATGGGGGCTCGGTGCAGCGCCTTGCCGATCGAGTCCGGGGCGTCGGCGAATCTTCCCAGCAGGAAGCGCACGCCCAGGGCGAGAGACCTCCACAGCTCCAGCATTCCCCGGTGGAGCGCCGCCAGGGCGTCGAGCAGCGGCGGTGAGAGCAGCACGGCGACCGCCAGGCACAGGGACAGCGCCAGCGCCGCCGCCGCCGATCGCCAGGGGGGATGCCGTCGATCGCTGGACACTCCCCATGCGATGAACAGCAGAAGCGGGATTCCGGCCGCGCTGATCGAGTGAAAGACAATCATCGTTCATCCCCGGGCCGGCGAGCTTCGAATGCAGGCCCAATATCGCAAGTGTAAGTGCAGGACGAACTACAAAAGGACGGCTCGTATTCGAGACGCTTGCGATGCGGAGCTATCCGCGGGCCACGGGAGCATCTCGCGCTCAGGGGAAGGGGGGATCGCCCCAGGCGAAGTCGTAGTAGTACTGCTCCTCGACCCAGAAATCGTCGCTGCTGGTCAGGACCGGGGACAGGTCGCAGGTGGTCACGCCGCCCGTAACGTGGGTGATCACGTCCACGACCTTCCAGCCGTCGCCCTGGTAGCTCCAGCCGCCCTCGGTCTCGAAGCCCGGGACCTGCGGCGTGATGCCGTAGGTGGCCTGCAGGATTCCGTCGCAGTAGACGTTGACCACCGGGTGGGTGACCACCGACCCCGAGAAGTAGTGGACGAAGACGCGGAACTGGTCGCCGTCGTTGGGATTGTCGAGGTTGACGTTCTCCGGGACGCCGAGCCCGTGGAAGTTGTTGTCGATGTCGATCCGCGGGTTGGGGCAGTAGCCGTAGTAGCTCCAGTCGCCGTAGGGAATGTCCTCGCACACCGAGTAGGGCGAAGGCGAGTAGCCCCAGTCGACGTGATCGTAGCTGGAGCCCGACCAGTTTGACGCGCAGTTGAAGGCGAAGCAGGGATCGCTGGTGGGGTTGGTGTAGCCGAACCAGTTGTCGGTCACGCCGACCTTGCCCAGCTGGACGTCGATGTCGGTGCTGGCCGTGGTGTCCCAGCACAGCTCCACGCGCAGCCCCGGACCGACCACGTGGATCACCCAGCTGCACGTCAGCGGCCCGTCCGGCGTCTCCACGGTCATGGTCAATGTGTACTGGCCCGAGAGCGTGAAGAAGAGGGTCAGCGTCTCGAGCGCGGCACCCGAGATCGAGGTGACGTTCTCCTGGCCGTTCATCGTGAAGCTGGTGCGGTTGCCGTTGGTCTCGTAGCACGGGCCGGGGGTCAGCTCCCAGGTCCATTGCGTGGCCTGGCTGCCGCTGTAGAAATCGGTGC
Organism: uncultured Myxococcales bacterium; assembly: GCA_964530995.1. GTDB lineage: Bacteria > Myxococcota_A > Polyangia > JAAYKL01 > JAAYKL01 > CAZHCG01. The sequence goes on along the minus strand of CAZHCG010000014.1, from coordinate 897 downwards.
CGTCCACCACGTAGTCCTGGAAGGGCTGGGCGTCCGGCAGCGGGCCCGAGCAGTCGATCGGGGGATCGCAGCACAGGTCGTCGTCGGTGCACCCGTCGCAGTCGTTGTCCACGTAGTCGCAGACCTCGGGCTGGGGCCAGATTCCGCCCGTGCAGGGCCCCCAGAGGCCGAACTCTCCGGCGACCTCGCAGGTCTGGGTGCCGTCCGTGCAGGTGCCCACGTCGCGGAAGTTGGGCGGTCCCAGAAAGCACGGCTGCACCTGTCCCACGGCGCAGGTGCAGCCCTCGTCCACCTGGCCGTCGCAGTCGTTGTCCAGCTGGTCGCAGAGCCCTTCGGCGGCCTCCGATGCCATCTCGGCGGCGCAGTCAGGCAACGCGTCGGTGCAGTCGTCAATGCACTGCGAGTCCGTGTCCGTGTCCGTGTCCGTGTCGGAATCGGAATCCGAGTCGCTGTCGCTGTCGGCGTCGCCTCCGTCTCCCTCGTCGGTCAGCCCGTCGCAGTCGTCGTCCTCGCCGTTGTCCGGATCCTCCTCGGCGCCGGGATGCTGGTCCGGGTCGTCGTCGTCGCAGTCGAAGTCGGCGCACCACCAGTCGCTGTCCTGATCCACGCAGCCCTCGTCGGAGTCCGAGTCGGCGTCGGAGTCGGCGTCGGAGTCCGAGTCGGCGTCCGAGTCGGCGTCGGAGTCCGAGTCGGCGTCCGAGTCGGCGTCCGAGTCGGCGTCCGAGTCGGCGTCCGAGTCCGAGTCCGAGTCGGCGTCGGAATCGACGCTCGAGTCGGAATCGTCCTCGGCCAGCGCAGTGCCGCTGTCGCCGTCCTCGCAGGCGAGAACGAGACTCAGCGACACGAGACAACAGGCCAGCTGGGAAAGACGAGGCGCTCGCATGGTTCCCTCCCTGT
>CAZHCG010000013.1:0-47041 GCA_964530995.1 uncultured Myxococcales bacterium | reverse complement strand
ACGAAATTTGGGACGAACAGCCTCTCAGCTGGGAGTGATCGTGGGGATGGGACAGAGTTCCGCGAGGACCTCTGGTACCGGATCAGCGTCTTCCCGATTTGCCAGCCGCCTCTTCGCGAGCGGGTTGCGGACATTCCGGCGTTGGCCAGCCATTTCGCCTGGAGCGCGGGCAAGCGCCTGGGAGGGAGACCGCTTGATATGCGATAGATCGACCTTTCCGAAAATAAAGTAAAGTTGCGTTTGGTTTGACCATACGCTAATATGATTGCATGTTCGAACGAGCTTTCTGGTTGAAACGCATCAGGGAATTGCTCGACAGACGCAGCGTCCTCTGGCTGGCCGGAGTGCGGAGAGCAGGGAAAACCGTCCTTTGCCAGCAGCTCGAGGAAGCGCGCTACCACGACTGCGAGTTGCCGAGGGTACGGCGCGCGCTCGAGGATCCAGAGATTTTTTTCAGAAAACAGGGCCCGGGCCTCGTAATCCTCGACGAAATACACCGGCTAGTCGATCCGTCCCAGGTGCTGAAAATCGCCGCGGACCATTTCCCCGGGACCAAGGTCGTCGCCACCGGCTCGTCCACGCTCGCTGCGAAGAGAAAGTTCCGCGATACCCTGGCCGGACGCAAGAACGAGCTGTGGCTGCTGCCTGCAACGCTGGCCGATCTGAACGACTTCGGAATCTCCAAAATCGAGGATCGCATGCTGCGCGGCGGGCTTCCTCCCTTCCTGCTCGGCGAGGGGATCGAAGACGAGACCTACCGCGAGTGGATCGATTCCTTCTGGGCCAAGGATCTCATCGAGCTTTTCTCCGTTCAGAGCCGCGCGAGCTTTCTGAAGTTCTTCGAGTTGCTCTTCAGGCAGAGCGGAGGGTTGTTCGAGGCGACGGCTTTCGCCGCACCTTGCGAGGTTTCCAGGCAGACCATCGTCAACTACCTGGACATCCTGGAAACCACTCTCGTCGCAATCTCGTTGCGACCGTTTTCGAGCGGTGGCGCGGCCGAAATCAAGTCCCAGCGCAAGGTCTACGCCTTCGACACGGGCCTGGTCTGCTACCTCCGCGACTGGGAGCGTCTGCGCGACGATGATCGCGGTCCCTTGCTCGAGCACCTCGTTCTAGGCGAGCTGCTCGCCCATCTGCCACGAGACCGGATCGGGTACTGGCGCGACAAGCAAAAGCACGAGGTGGACTTCGTCGTCAGGCCGCGGCGCGGAGCCTCGCCGGTCGCGATCGAGTGCAAGGCCGGGTCGTCCCATGTCGAGGCATCGGGGCTAGCGGCGTTCCGCAGAAGACACCCGCGCGGAGAAAACCTCGTTGTCTGCCTGGATCTGGCCGAACCGATAGACGTGGCAATCGGAGAGCTAGAAGCGCGTATGATTCCATTTTGGAAGCTGGACTCGGAGATCGCCGCGCTCGAGAAAAAAGCCGGCTGAATCGACGCGCTACTCGACCTCGGCCGGGATCGTCTCGCAGCCGAAGATGATCGTCACCTCGACGCCCTCTTCCGCCGCTTGAATCATGTCGCAGGTCTGGGGGCAGACGTGGATCGTGGCCGGATCCTCGGGGTCGTCGTAGTACCAGCCGTGCTCCACCGAGCCGCACATCGACTCGTCCTCGACATAGCCGATCGGCATCGCCTCGCCGTCTATCACGACCTCCATGTTGACCTGGTCCGCGACGAAGGTTTCGTTATCGGGTGGATCCGGAATCTCCCAGGAGCAGGAGATCGCCACCTGGTTGACGTTCTGCGAGATCTCGTCGAAGACGGGCGCGAACTCCTGCAGGCACAGATCTCCGAGCACGCCCCCGCTCTCGTCGATCAGGTCGATGTAGACCTCCCCGATCGAGGCGGCCGCGTTGCAGTCCTGAGCCGAGACGATTCCGTGGAAAACGAACTCCTCGAACGGCGGATCGAGGCCGACCAGGCTGTCGTGGAACTCCTGGCCGCTGATAGCCGAGTTGTCGTCCGAGACCACGACGATGTGCCGCACGCTGTCGGGTCTGAGCTGCATGCTCCACTGGTCGTAGGTGTCGACGAAGACCTGCAGGCTGTCGCTGGAGCCGACCGCCTCGGTGATGTGCAGGTAGGTGGGCAGGTTGGTGTCCGGGCCGGCCGGGCAGTTGCCGGCGCCCAGCGGCGGCTCGATGCAGACGTAGATCATCGGGTTGCCCAGCCAGCCGCCCCGCTCGCCGATCATCACGATCCGCACATCGATCCCGGCGTCCATGATCTGGTTGGAAAAACCGTTGAGGTTGTTCCGCACGGCGGCGGTCTCCTGCATCATCGAAGCGGAGGTGTCGACCAGGAAGATGATGTCCACCGGCAGCATCTCGGTCTCGGCGCTCTCCGAGATGCCGGCGCACTCCTCGAATTCCGTGTCCGTGTCCGAGTCTCCGTCCGCGTCTCCATCGGAGTCGCCGTCGGTATCCGCGTCTCCATCGGAGTCGCCGTCGGAGTCGCCATCGGAATCGCCGGTTGCACCGGCGTCCCCCACCTTCTCGACATCGTTCGATTCGCAGGCCAGAAACAACAACAGGCAAGCCGCCATGATTGCGCTAGTCTTGGAAAGCATGTCTCCCTCCTCCGGTCGCGGTGCGGCGTCGCCCGGGGCCGGCCATCTGATTTTGGCGAGGTCGCCGCGCCTGTTCATTCTACCAGAAACGAAGTGGACCCGAGCGCGCCTTTTGGATGTTTTCGATAGTATGCCTTGCAACATGCCCTGCGTTGGTTGTCGGAGTGGATGGTGCGGATGGGCGCCCACGAGCGGCAGCTTGGAAAAAACGGGCCTCCGGCCCCGCGGGGCGGGCCGCCGGTGACGATTCGCCGTAGCGCTTGATGCGCCGGCCGTGGGGTGATTACATTCCCGCCGATGCGCCTCTACCCTTCCAAGGAGCAGGTCAAGCAGTCGTGGGAGAAGTACGGCCTGATCGTGGTGGGAAACATCGTTTTCTTCGCGCTCCTCTACTTCATCTCGTACCGTCCCCACAACGCCGAGAACAGGGCCGCCGAGTTCCTCTCGCTGGCCCAGCAGGCAGAGACCGAGGGCAGGCACGACGCGGCGCTCGTGATCTACCGCAAGATCGGCCACGACTACGAAGGCACCGAGGCGGCCCGCTTCGCCGGGGAGCGCATCCCGCTGGTCGAGAAGAAGCTGGCCAGGCCGCCCAGGAAGGAGCCGGAAAGGATCGAGCCGGTGCTCGATCTCGACGAGATGCTGGACCGCGAGCCGTCGGTCTACGTCGCCACCTACCTGGCCGAGCACTACCGCGACGACCCGGCCAACCAGGACAAGATCCTGCGCGCGATCCAGCGCTACCTGCGGATCGCCGCCGGCTGCCAGGGGATCGGCCTGCGCGAGCTGGCCGGCGAGAAGGAGTTCCGATCGGAGTTCTTTCAGAGCAAGCTGTTCACCGTGCAGCCGCGCTGCCGGATGCGAGCGGACTGGCTGTGGGACGATTTCGCGGTGGAGAACACCAACTTCTTCGCCTGGCACAACGTCAACATCGAGCTGACCGTGCGCCAGGGCGACGAGAAGGAGAGCGCGCAAAGGCGGGTGGAGAAGCTCGAGGCGGGCGAGTCGCTCGAGATTCTGGAGATCTGGATCGACAGCGGCGGGGGCGTGGTCAGCTGCGAGGGAAAGATCACCGCGAGCGAGGGGGCCGTCACTTGGTCGGAGCGGATCTGATCACTCGGCGCCGACGCGGTAGGCGCGCCAGCTGACTCCTCCGCGCACGTCGTGCGCCACGACCCACAGGTCGAACTCGCCGCCCTCGCGCGGCGGCAGCCACTCGACCTCGAACGGATCGTCCGGCTCGCCGTTGTTGCCCGAGCGGTTCTCGGTGAAGCTTCCGCCGCTGACGAACCAGGAGACGTAGTTGCGCTCGTCGGCCACCTCGATCTCGCCGAAGACCTCCTTTTCGTACTGCTGGAAGCTGTCGGCGGTGAGGTAGACCCGGAGCGGGACGCCGTCGCGGCAGCCGTTCGAGCCGCTGCAGTCGTGGTCGGAGCCGCCGCCTTCCTCCACCGGATCGCCCTTGTCGAAGTAGAGCGCGTCGATCCGCGGATTGAGGTTGCGGTCGGGATCGCTCGGCTCCAGCGCCGAGATGTCGAACGTCTTGAACGCGACCAGGCCCTCGTCGGCGCCGGCCTGTTGGCACAGTCCGGTGATCGCCGCGGGATCCTCGAGGTCGATCGATCCGAAGCCCTCCAGCAGCGCGTCGGCCAGGTCGCCGGCCAGGCCCTGGCCGCCGCCGGCGCAGATCAACACGATCGCGGTCGCCGTCAGCGAGCCTTGCTCGGGCGGGATGATCTCGATCGCGTTCGGGGGGATGCCCAGCGAGCCGAGATCGACCACGCCGTCATCGCCGGCGGCCGATGGTGTCAGCGGCCAGAACAGATCGGGCTGCTCGATCTCCGAGGCGGACGGGGTCACCAGCCCGGAGACCGCCACGCCGCCGGCCACGATCGGCCGGCCGCCTCCCGCCGGATCCGCGGTCAGCACGCGCAGCGCGACCGCCTCGCCCGGCGACGCCTCGGGGGGATCGGTCTGCACGGCCAGCACGCGCAGCTTGCCGACCTGGCTGACCTGCTCGAGCTCCTGCTGGCAGGCGACCGCCGCCAGGGCGAGCAGCGCCGCGACGGCCGAGATCAGCGGCGGTGTTCCAGCTCCAAAGCGCATCGGTCGAAATCCTTTCAAAGCACAGACTACCACGCCTGCCCGGCCGGCGCACCTGTGATACAAGCTCGATCCTGTTTCTCACACCGGATCAGCCGGGGCCGGGGCCGAGGCCTGCGTCGGAGCCCGCGTCGGGGCCCGCGTCGGGGCCCGCGTCGGAGCCCGCGTCGGGGCCGGCGTCGGGCGGGGGCTCTATCGCTCCCAGCAGGCGTCCGTCCTCGCCACGCTCGGGCTCGGGCTCGTCGTCCGCCGGCTTCCAGCGCCTGTCGAACAGGATCGCGCTTTTGGGCATGATCTGTCGCGGGCAGCCCGGGTAGCCGGGGCCGGAGGGGTCGGCCCAGAAGTAGGAGCGCTCGCGCACGTCGATGTGCACGAAGCCGGCCGTCGGGTAGTAGCCGACCCCCACGTGCCCCATCCGCCGAGCCTTCTTGGCCAGCCGCGGCAGGGTCGCGCCGCTCAGCGCCACGTCGATTGCGGTGCCGTCCGAGTGGTGCCCCCCCTCTCCGGTGTCCGCCTCGCGGTAGCCGGAGACGACCGCAATCTGCTTGGAGTCGAAGTAGTCCGCCAGCCGGTAGAGAATCTTGACCAGGCGCGGATGGACCGGGTGGACGGCCTCGCTGTGCTGGTCGCGCAGCGCGTGCGAGATCCTCTCCAGCGCCTCGGGATCGAGCGAGCCGTCCGGCAGGAAGGGGAAGACGCGGACCCGCTCGCCGTGGTTGACCGCGTAGAAGACCAGATCCCGGTAACCGGCGCGGTAGCGAGGTTTCGGAATGCGAGGCTCCTCGCGCCAGCGTCGCGTCATCCGCCGGTAGCGGGCCGATGCTCGCGCCCGGCAGCGTCGCCTGCCGGAGCGCCCACGACTCGCGACAAGCACGCTGTTCTCCGAGCCCGAAGACGCGGCCAGGCTCTCGCCGGCCGCGGCGGGCGGGACGGGTCCGAACCCGGCGACGGCCGCGGCGGCGGCGATCGGGATCAGCATCGAAACCAGGGCGTTGCGTATCATCTGCACTTGGACCGGGTTTGATACTAGAATTATTCGACTTTTCAATCAGGCAAAAAACAGGGCTCTTCCGCTTGCGTTTTTGCCCCGCCGACGTGATGATCCCCCCTCGCTGCTTCCGGTCCAAAGACCGTGGCAGGCGGACCTTTTTTGATGAAGAACCTGCGTGCCAGGAAGTTCGTCTCGACCTTCTCGAGCGTGGTGATGGCGCTGATCTTCGGCGCCCTGTGGCTGGGAATCCAGTCGTTCGAGCTGTTCGGCGAGAGCTGGGAGGCGAAGTTCGGCCGAGCGGCTCCGGTCACGGTCCGGCTGCCCTCGAGCTACTTCCGCATCACCATGCTGCGCAGCGAGTTCCACTACCTGACCACCACCTCCTCGGAGTGCCCCCACCTGCTGCCGCGCGGCTCGGAGCTGCAGCGCGGGAAGGAGTGCTCGAAGCTGGTGCGCGCCTTCGAGCGGGCCCGGCGTCCGGTGCTGTCGCTGCGGCTCCTGGGCCAGCTGGCCTTCTGCGCAGTGGTCGCGTTGCTGCTGGGCGCCTTCATCAGGCGCGAGGGAACGGGCCGCGCCCGCTGGCTGCGTTGTCACGTGACCGTGTTCGTCTTGTTGACCCTGGTGCTGGCCGGCTCGAAGGCGATTCTGCTCTTGACCTCGCTGCCGGCCCAGATAATGCCGATCGCCCTGGTACCGCTGTTGACCTCCCACTTCCTGGGCCGTCGGGTCTCGTACGGGGTGGTCTTCGCCTCCGCGCTGCTGGCCTCGGCGCTGGTCAACTACGACATCGAGCTGCTGTTGTTCCACGGAGTGGTGGGGGTGGCGGCCGTGCTGGCGCTCAGGCCGCGGCGGCGCGCCACGGTTCACTTCAGGGCCGCCGCGGCCGCGGCCTGGGTCGCGGTGCTGGCCAGCGCCGTGACCACCCTGCTGTTCTCCGGCACCCTGGATATCTACGACGACGTTCACGAGCATATCAATCCACGATACTCGATCTGGCTGGCTTCGCTGCTGAGCGGCCTGGGCTCGGGCGTGCTGGCCTGGATGGCGACGCCAATCGTCGGGCTGGCCGTGGCCGAGGTCTCGCGCGACAAGCTGCTCGATCTCCAGGATCTCGATCACCCGCTGTTGCGTCGCCTGCGGGAGCGGGCTCCGAGCACTTGGGAGCACAGCCGGGCGATGGCGAACCTGGCCGAGGCGGCGGCGCACGCGATCGCTGCCAACGCCCTGCTGGTCAGGGTCGGCGCCTATTTTCACGATGTGGGCAAGAGCTCGCGGCCGGCGTACTTCATCGAGAACCAGGACGGGGGCGAGAATCCGCACGACGAGCTGGAGCCCGGGGAATCGGCTCGGGCGATCTTCCGCCACGTCACCGAAGGGGTCCGCCTGCTGCGCAAGGAGGGGGTTCCCGAGGACGTGATCGAGTTCGCCTACAGCCATCACGGTACCAGCCTGCTCGAGTACTTCTGGCACAAGAATCTGGAGGCCGGAAACCCGCTGGAGCAGGAGGAGCGCGACTACACCTACCCGGGTCACCTGCCGAGCACGCGCGAGACCGGGATTCTGATGCTGGTCGACGCGATCGAGGCCGCCGCGCGGACCGTGGACCAGCCGGAGAAGGCCCAGTTCGAGGCGCTGGTGAGGAGAATCGTTTTCGCCAAGCTGTCCCAGGGACAGCTGGACGAGTCGGGGTTGAGCGTGGGAGACCTGCGCGTGGTCTCCAACACGCTGATCGCCACCCTGGTCAGCATGTACCACGGTCGAATCAAGTACCCCTGGCAGACCGAGAGCAGCGCGGAGGTGACGACCGGCGGGGTCGCCGAGCCCACGCCGAGCTCGGCGGTGACCACCGGAGGGGACAACGGGCCCGCTCCCGGAGCGGTGCCGACCACGCCCACCGGGGGCGCGGTGCCTCAGCCGCACCCGGCCACCGCGCCGGATGCGAGCTCTGCGGACAGCGACGGCGAGCCGCTGGAGCCCGCTTTGTCCGGGTCTGCGTCTCCGGCGCCGAGCGAGCCCGAACCACCGGCGCCGAGCGAGCCGGCGCCCCCGACCCCGCCGGAGCCCGAGCCGACCCCGAGCCCCCCGGCTCCAGCCACACACTCCGATACCTACACCGGCCCGGCGCCGACTCCCAGCCCGCCGGAAGACGATAAGAAGTCCGAGAGCTGACGGCAGCTCGGATTCGAGACCGAAAGGGATCGCTCGCTCAGTTCAGGATGCGCTCGAAGATCGCGGAAAGAGCTTCGATATCGAACGGTTTTTCCAAAAAGGCGCCCCCCGCGGACTCGATTTCGGCGATGAACGCCTCGTCCGGGCGCGCTCCCGAGGTGGCGACCACCTTGACGCTCGCGTCGATCTCTCGCAGGCGGCGGAACACGTCGAAGCCGTTGACGCCCCGCATTCTCAGATCCAGAAGCACAGCGTCGATGCTTCGAGGATCGCCGGCGAAGATCTCCACCGCCTCGGCTCCGCCACCGGCCAGCTCCACTCGCGCGCCGAGCTCTTCGAGCATCATTTCGACGATCGTGCGCAGTCGCTCCTCGTCCTCGACCAAGAAAACGGTCTTGCCCTCGAGGGGCTCCTCGATTGATCCTGGATCGCCGACCATGCTTTTTGATAAGTGTGAACCGGAGAGGGTGTCAAGCCCGAGCCCGGGCGGGTGGAGGTCATGATCGAGGCGGCGAGCATCGCTCAGTCCCTGGACGACCGGCAGCGTGACGTCCTGTTCGCGACGATTGCCGAGTACGTCTCCAGCGGTGCTCCGGTCAGCTCCAAGGCTCTGGCCCGCCGGGGGGCGGTGCTGCTCTCGCCGGCATCGATTCGTCGCACGTTGCACCACCTGACCGTCCGCGGTTTCCTGATCCAGCCGCACACCTCGGCGGGCCGGGTGCCCACCGACCAGGGTTTTCGCGTCTTCGTCTCGGCTCTGCGGCGCTCGGCAGGCGAGGTGGAGCCCTCGCTCAGGGAGCGCCTGCTGTCGGGGATTCGCAACCTGCTGCCGCTCGGGGACGGCAGCTGGCGAGAGGCGGTGCGTTTGATGTCGGATCTGGCCACGCGCACGGCGCTGATGATGACGCCGGCGGTCTCGGATTCGGTATTGCGCCAGCTCCGCTTCGTGCCGCTGGGCGGGCGCCAGCTGCTGGCGGTGATCGTGACGCGCGACGGGCTGGTGCGCAACGCCTACGTGGAGTCCGAGGACGAGGTCGAGGAGCGCGAGCTGGAGCGGGTTCACAATTACCTGGCCGAGGTCACCCGCGGCAGGACGCTCAACGATATTCGCCACGTGCTGCGCTCGGAGCTCGAGGACGCCAGGTCTCGCTGCGACGCACTGCGCGAGCGGGCTTCCCTGCTCGGCAGCGAGGCGATCCGCGCCGGCGTCAGCCAGGGCTCGGAGCTGCTGGTAGAGGGACACAGTCACCTGCTGGCCCAGCCGGAGATTCAGGATCGCATCCAGGAGCTGGTCGCCGTGCTCGATGAGAAATCGCGCGTGCTCGACCTGCTCGACCGCGCCGCCGAGACCGACGAGGGACCGCTGGTGATCATCGGCCGCGAGGCCGGGCCGGGGTTCGAGGGCTGCGCGGTGATCGCGGCTCCGTTCAGGCGCGACGGCGCAGAAGGCCAGCTGGGCCTGGTCGGCTCGACCCGCATGGATTTCGGCACGGTCATTCCGCTGGTGCGCTTTTCGGCTCGGCTGCTTTCCGAGAAGACCGACTCCGAGAGCTGAGCGAATCCCGCTCGCCGGTGCTGCGCTGCAAGCCCAGCCGGATCGCCCGCATCAGCACCATGTTGCTGCCGGCCAGCAGGCCGTGCTCCAGGTACGGCTCCGCGCGGACCGTCTTTTTGAGGATGTAGGCCGATTTCCTGAGGTCGACGAAACCGTGGTACGCGACGGCGCAGCGCTTCTCCGAGACCGGCACGATCTGCCAGCGCCACTTGCCGCGCGGCATCTCGCCTTCCACCGCCTCGATCAACACGCCGCCGTCGACCCGGGTCATCCGGTTGCGCGACTCGAGATCGAACACCGAGAAGCCCAGAGACCAGCTGAACTCCACGCTCTCGTCCTCGGTCCGGTGGACTCGGATCTCGTCGATCGCCTTGATCAGCCTCCCGTAGTTGTCCGGCGTGCTGACCGCGGCCAACACGTCGCGCGCCGGGAAGTCCAGCACCTCGATCACCGATGCCTGGCGCAGGCGACCTCCGCGCCGCGATTCTGTGACCACGGCGGTCCCGCGGGCGAGCAGCGGGGCCAGCGCCTCGAGGGCCTTGCGTCCCAGCTGATGAGGCTTGCCGCCCGAGCGTCCGCGGGTGCGGTGCTTGGCCAGCGGCTCGCCTTCTGCGATCCGCTCGGCCATCGTCTTGATTCCCTTGGTCATCACGATTCCGATCGCCACGTTCATCGCCTGGCGGATCGCGGGGTTGCCGCCCAGCAGGTAGCGGATCAGCCACTCCGAGGAGCGCACGTCGAGCGCTCCGCAGACGACCACGATCGTGTGTTCGGGACCGTCCTCGTGGAGCGTGACGGTGAAGGTTCCCTCTCCGATCGTGGATTCGGCGACGTGCACGTCGGCGCGGCGCGGGGGAAAAAGGTGGATCGTGTTGCGCCCCACCACGCTGAACAGCTTGTGGCGGGAGGCCCAGGAGAAAGACTTGGAACGTCCGTGCTCCTGGAGCACCTCGTTCTCCTTGAACAGCGGCGAGAGATAGTAGAACTTGCTCGGGTCCTCGAACACCTCGAAGGTCTTGTCGCGCGGGGCGTCGACCCGGACCGCGAGGGTCATCGCCTCGAGGTCGCCGCGCGAGTCGGTTTCGGAGAGAGCCACCAGCCGGCCGTTGCGCAGCAGGGGCAGGATCGACTCGACCTCGCCGGCCGAGAATCCGCCCGGGGCCTTGTCCGCCGAGGCCGGGGCCGCCAGGAACAGGGCGGCGAGCGCCAGGGCCGCCGCCTGTGTGATCCGGGTGATGAAAAAACGCATCGCAGCACATCCTCCAACAGCTTGGACGCACCATCGACCGGACTGATTCAGCATTGCCTCTCCAGCCGCAGCTGCTTCACGGCGCGGCCGAGCGGCGTAGTCCGAGGCGTTTTCCCAAGCGTCGGCCGAAGCGTTTGGCGGCGGCGAACAGGCGCTCTGCCTGGGGGTAGGGGCCGTTCAGCGTGCACAGCGCCGCTGCCGCGAAACCGGCCGCTCCGGCCACGAACACTATCGGAGGCGCGTGCCAGCCCGAGGCCAGCCCCAGGCCCAGCGCCGCTGCTGCTGCGGTTGCCACCAGGTTTGTTAGCGCGCTGCGCCGCGCCAGCTTGGCGTTTTCCACCACCCGCGCCACCTCGGAGATATCGCTGCGCCCGGCATCGACTCCGGCCAGGCTCGGGATGTCGTTGCCCAGCGCCACAGCAGCGTTTGCGTCGCGAAACGACTCTTCGAAGATCGGGCCGTGGCCCACCAGCAACGCGCGCGACCCGGTCGCTCGTATCTCGTCCAGAACGCGGTGCAGCTCGTTTTCCCCAACGCCGAACCGCACGTGCTCGATACCCATCCGGCTCGCCAGCGCGGAGGCGGCGCCCACCTCGGCCGAGGTGATCATCGCGGGCTCCACCCCCAGCGCGGAAAGCCGCCGCATGGTTTTGGGGACGTTCTCCTGGAAATTCTCCTCCAAGGCGAAGGTCGCGGCCACGCGTCCGTCCAGCGCCACGAACAGGGCCCTGCGACCGGTTCGTTCCGCCTCGGCAGCGCACGGCTCGTGCTCGGCCGTGGAGACCAGCTCTGCGAGCAGCAGCTCGCGGGTACCGCACAGCAGGCGTCCCTGTGCGGTCTCGGCGGCGATTCCGACTCCCGGGAAAGTCTCGACCTCTTCCTCTTCCAGCGGAGTCGGTACCCTGCCGCGGGAAGAGACGTGTCTGCGGATCGCATCGGCGATTCTTCCCTCGAGGCGAGCCTCGGCCGCCCCGAGAGCGTCCAGAACAGCGCTTTCGTCCTCGCCCTGCACCGTTCGCCAGTCGACCACCTCGACCTCGGGCTCCACCAGCACACGCGCGGTGATGAACAGCGCCAGATCGGAGGCTCCAACGCAATCGACCGCGTGGGCATCGCGAATTGTAACCGCGCGGCGCGCGGCGGCCAGCGTGGCGGACAGGTGTGCGTCGCCGGTGCTCATCCGCAGCGCTCTCGTGTTGCAGGCGACCAGCACCGTGGCGCCGGCCAGCAGCGCCGAGACCGCCGATCCGCTGCCCAGCGACCAGGCCGCGAAGCCCACCGAGGCGGCCAGCGGATAGCGCAGCCACATCAGCACCAGGACCACGCGCCGAATACGCTCTGCGATTCCCGAGTTGTCCCTCCATTCACTGGCGACCGCCGTCCCCTTTCCGAAAACCACGTCGAGCACGCCCGAGCGATGCCTGCCGAGCCGCTCCAACAGCCTGCCGAGTCGCTCGGCCGCCAGCAGAGCCAGCGCCCATACCGCTGCCGACCGCGGCTCGTGGCCGAGCAGAGCTGCCGACGCGGTCCCGGCGGCGGCCAGGGGGGCTGCCGCTGCTTCAGAGATCCGGCCCGCTCCCAGACGCCGTTTTGCGACCAGCTTGGATCCCAGGTGGATCGCCGCGGCCGCGATTGCGATTACGGCCGGCAGCCGGCCGGACAGCAAGTCGAACGGAAGCAAGAGGGTCGCGATCAGCGTTCCGACCAGAACCGCGATAGCAACGATGTCGATCAGCACTTGCCTGGAGAGCAGCGAGGTCGAAGAGGGGCCACGCCGCGCAGGTCGCTCCGCTGGCCGCTCGGTTTGCGCTGGCCGCTCGGCTTGCGCGCTCCGCTGGGGCTGTTCGGCATGCTCGGTCGAGGGTTGCCGGTCGCGATCGAGAAAAGCTTCACGGCAGCCGCTGGAGCAGAAATGAGCGATTCTGCCGTCGACGATGCTGACCGCGCCGGCGCGCAGACGGTCGACCGGCTTGCCGCAGTGGGGGCAGCGGATTTCCTCTGTGTTGTCCGCGTTCTTCACCGAACACCTGTTACCCGCGCCAGAGCACCGCAGTCAAGAGAGCGGATCTACAGCTGCCCTTGTCTCGTCCCTGGCGCCATCTCAGGGAGCGCGGGGGAAAACAGTCGCGATAGCCACGCGCAAAAGCCCGTTTCATCCAGCGACGAGCCGGCATCGCAAAGTGCTCTTCGTGACGGCGGGGTTTACTGGAGACCGCTGCCGGGTTATTTATTGATATAGCTTGTTTTTCGGAGCCTTGACGGCTTCGAGGTCTTTTTGTGCGGGTCGTTTTTCGATGAGAGCATTGGCACATAGTTTTTGCTTGCGCTTGGCCATGCCGTTTCTTTTTCTCTTGGTTTTCTCCGGGTCGGGCTGCGAGGGAGTCTCGACCGCGGTGTCCGGCGAAGGAGACGGAGGCGGCGATTCCTCGGATCTGGGCTCGATCGAGGTCTCTCCCCCGGGACCGATCACGCTCGGCTTCTTCGAGGAGCAGATCTTCGATCTGCTGCTCCTCGACGGCGCGGGATATCCGCTGGCCGACGAGCCGGTGCAGGCGAGCCTGATCGGTCCGGCCCACAACGGCCATCTGACGCCGTTCGAGCTGACCACGGACTCCCAGGGCAGGGGTCAGCTCGTCTTCTCCGCGCCCGACCAGGAGGCCCAGCTCGAGATTCGCTTTTCAAGCCCGGCCGCCTCGGACGACGCCTCGGTCGATGTCTTCGTCGAGCCGGACCAGCTCTCGATCACGGCCGACGTCTCCTACGACGGACAGCGCGAGCTGGCTTTGTTCGAGGCGCGGTTGTACCGAGACGTCTCCTGCGAAGACGTCGCCGGATCCGAGCCGGTCGCCCAGCAGTCCGCGCAGCAGCCGGCCAGCTTCGATTTCGCCGGATTGCTGTCCGGCAGCACCTACGCGCTGCTCGGCGTGGGGAGCAACGAGGCCGGGGCGCCGAGAGCCGAGGCCTGCGTGGACGGGCTGGCGCCGGACGGATCGTCGGTGAGCCTGGCGCTCGAAGATCTGGCGCTGGAGCCGGCCGGAGTGTTCCAGGCGGAGATCGCGGTCGAGACCGACGGGGCTCTCTCGCCGGCGATCGGGGAGCTGGCCGGGGGCATGGACGACTTCGCCGGCGACGTCCCCGGAGCGATCCTCGACGCGATCCGCGACGAGCTGTCCGATTCGATCGCCGAGCAGCAGTTCGACGAGGTGCGCGCCACCGAGAACCTAGACGAGATCGTCGCCGACGACCTCGACGCGCGCGGCGTGGACGTGGCCGCCGAGCTGGATGCCGCGCAGAGCGGAATGGCTCAGCGCCTGGCCGTGACGACCATGCTCTCCACGCTGGAGATCGGAGCCGAGTCGGCCGGCGAGCGGGACTTCTACCACCGGATCGACGCCCTGGAGTTCCAGGGGCTGGAGAATCCCTTGCAGGCGGCGCTGCCGGACACCGGCGAGGGGACGGCCTGGCTCGACGAGGACAATCTCGACCTGCTCGTTCTCGGCCAGCACCAGGTCGGGCTGGCCCTGGGAACGCCGTTGCGCCACCTGCTGGAGGTCGAGCTGGCCGGCGGCGAGCCGGCTCAGAATCTGGCCGTCTCGCTCGAGCAGATCGTCGATTGCGACGCGGTCTCGGCGGTGCTGGCCTCCCCGCTGGAGGGCGTGGCCACGCCGACGACGATCCTCGCCGGCTGCGAGGCCGCGATGATCGACGCCCGGGTCATGGCCGACCAGCAGCAGGCCCTGATCAGCGCCTCCTACGGCCAGCTGTTCTTCGAGCAGGGGAGCTGCGCGCTGTCCGATCCCGGCGCGGGCGACCAGGTCCAGTCGCTGGTCGACGGCGCTTTGCAGATCGTTTGGGGCGGCGGCGCTTCGCTCGGTCCGATGTCCGCCACCTTCGGCGGAGAGCGGATCGCGGACGAGCAGTGAGCGAACCCGGTCAACGCGAGCGGGCGCTGCGCGCGGTGCGGCGGCGCGATCGGGCGGCGGCCGAGCGCGAGCTGGTCGCGGCCGAGCGCGAGCTGCGGCTCCGGGAGAGAAGCCTCGAGCGGCTCCGCGAACGCGTTGCCAGGCTGCGCAGGCGGGCCGCCGGGCCGCGGGAGGGAAGCGTCCTTCCGGCCTGGGCCCTGGCCTCGGGAGACGAGGATCGACGCCTGTGCCGCGCCGAGCTTGAGCGCGTCGAAGCCGAGCTCGAGCGGGTCTCCCGTCAGCGCGAGCTGGCGCTCGATCGCCTGGAGAGGGCTCGCGAGGACGCGGTCCGGGCCGCCCGCGCGCTGTCGGCGATCGATGGCGGAGAGTTCAGAACCTGAGCAGCGCGGTTCCCCACAGGTAGCCGGCGCCGAACGCGGACAGCACGCAGAGGTCGCCTTGCCGCAGGCGGCCGGCGCGCCGCTCCTCGTCCATCAGGATCGGGATCGAGGCGGCGCCGGTGTTGCCGATCCGCTCGATGTTGGAGGGGGCCTTCTCCTCGGGGATGCGCAGCAGCTCCGAGAGCTTGTTGTTGATCCGGGCGTTGGCCTGGTGGAAGAAGAAGTGATCGACGTCCTCCACCGCCAGGCCGGCCGCCCTGAGCACGTCTCGCGCGCTGCGTACGAGCCTCTTGACCGCATTGCGGAAGACCTCCTGGCCGATCCAGAACGGGAGCTTGGTCTGGCCGGGCGGAAATCCTCGCTCGCTCCAGTACTCGCGACATTTCTCGAGCTCCGGCGGCCAGGCGGCCTCGCCCGCGGCGAGACCGACGATGCTGTCGCTGGTCATCACCAGGTCCGGCACTCCCGACCCGTCTCCCTGCAGGTCGGTGATGATCGTGCCGCGCTCTCCGGCGCAGGGGCCCACCACCGCGGCGCCGGCCCCGTCGCCGAAGATGACCCCGACCTGCCGGTCGATCTTGAAATGATCGAACTCCTTCTCGGAAAAGACGCACAGCACGTGACGCGCCTGTCCCGAGGAGATGTAGAGGTCGGCCAGCGACAGCGAGTAGACGAAGCCCGAGCACTGCTGGCGGATATCCAGCACCGGGATCGTGCGATCGATCCCCAGCCGGAGCTGCACGACCATCCCCGGACCGGGATAGGAGAAATCGGGGAACATCGAACCGGCGATGATCAGGTCTATCTCGGATGGCTCCACGCCGGCGTCCTCGACGGCGCGGAGCGCCGCCTCCGCTGCCAGCGAAGCGGTCGTCTCCTGCGGCGCGGCGCGGCGCCGGGAGCCTATCCCCGTGCGCGTCCTGATCCATTCATCCGAGGTGTCCATCATCTCGGACAGCTCGTCGTTGCTAACCGATCGCTCGGGGAGGTACGAGCCGATGCCGAGAATCCCGGATGTGGTTTTTTCCTTGCTGTGAAGCACGACACCCTCTCGCCCGAACGGGCCGGCATGCCCCCGTGCCCAGGCGGTTCCGACGCTTGGCGCTTGTTTAACCGCCTTGGACGCCGCGTGTAAACAGGAAAGGAGATCTTTGCGAAATCGTTGGGTTGATTGGCTATGTTACGGTTCTATCACGATTTCGCCCGGCCTGGTTTCCGAGCGGGTTGACCGCCGGCGATCCGGCGCGCAACAATCGGCGGACTCGAAGCGGGGCGAGAGAACGCATGGACGCAATCAGCGAGCAGATCGGCGCGGCCCTCGACGCCTACAACACCTACGTCGGCACCTACGCGCTGATGGTCCTGCTGGTTCCCGTGGGTCTGATCTTCACCATCTGGCTCAAGGGGATCCAGATCCGCAAGCTGGGTCACTCGCTGGCGATCGTCCGCGGCAAGTTCGACGACCCGGAGGACACCGGGGACATCAACCATTTCCAGGCGCTGTGCGCCGCGCTGTCGGCCACGGTCGGGACGGGCAACATCGCGGGCGTGGCGCTCGCGATCTACTTCGGCGGGCCGGGCGCGATGTTCTGGGTCTGGGTGACCGGGTTCGTCGGGATGGCCACCAAGTACGCCGAGTGCACGCTGGCGCAGCGCTACCGCGAAGTGCACGAGGACGGATCGGTTTCGGGCGGGCCGATGTACTACATCGAGCGCGGCTGCCGCAAGGTGCTGGGGCCGCTGACCAAGCCGGTCGCCGTCCTCTTCGCGGTGGGCGGCGTGCTCTGCTCGCTGGGGACCGGCAACATGGCGCAGAGCAACTCGATGGCCGACGCGATGCACCAGATCGAGATTCCGCTGGCGGGCGGCTTCCAGGTCCCCCACTGGATCATGGGCCTGTTGCTGGCCGGGCTGGTGGCGATCGTGATCCTGGGCGGCATCAAGCGGATCGCGCACGTCGCCGAGAAGCTGGTCCCGCTGATGGCGCTCTTGTACGTCACCGCCGGCACCATGGTGGTCTTGATGCACATCGAGCGCGTGCCCGCGGTGTTCGCCATGATCTTC
This sequence comes from uncultured Myxococcales bacterium, assembly GCA_964530995.1. GTDB lineage: Bacteria > Myxococcota_A > Polyangia > JAAYKL01 > JAAYKL01 > CAZHCG01. Next base: position 30,037 of record CAZHCG010000013.1, on the reverse strand, counting down.
GAGCAGGCTTTCACCGGCACCGGCGCGACCGGCGGGTTCATCGGCTCGACCTTCATCCTCACCGCGCGCTTCGGAATCGCGCGGGGGCTGTTCAGCAACGAGGCCGGGCAGGGGTCGGCGCCGATCGCACACGCCGCGGCCAAGACGGAGTACCCTGTCCGCGAGGGTCTGGTGGCGCTGATGGAGCCGCTCGTGGACACGCTGATCATCTGCACGCTGACCGCGCTGGTGATCCTGACCACCGGAGCGTGGACCTGCGGCCGGATGGGCGCGGCGATGACCTACCGCGCCTTCGAGACCGGGATCGACGTGCAGCTGGGCTCGGTGCAGGTCGGCGGAGCCGTGGTCTCGCTGGGCCTCCTGCTGTTCGCCTTCACCACCACCCTCTCCTGGTCGTACTACGGGGATCGCTGCGTGGGTTACCTGTTCGGCCGGCGCTGGGTGATCCCCTACCGTCTGCTGTTCTGCGTGTTCGTCTTCATCGGCGCGGTGTGGGGCAAGGACCTGGTCTGGAAGTTCGTCGACGCGGTGATCACCGTGATGGCGGTGCCCAACCTGATCGCCCTGATCATCCTCTCGCCGGTCGTGGCCCGGATGACGCGCGAGTACTTCGAGCGGGAGCACCGCCCGACGAGCTGAGACGCTTCTCACTCGGCGCTGCGTTCCGGCTTGCGATCTCCTTCGAAGCGGCTCACGTTGTGGGCGAAGATCTCCATGCGCGCCACCACGTTGGGCGGGTAGGGCTGACCGTCGTTCTCCAGCGCGATCACCGGGTAGCCGTGGCGCCGCGCCCAGGGCGCGTAGACCCCTTCGACGAGGCGGCCCGGCAGACAGGCGAACGGGGCGATGATCGCGATCCCCGAGTAGCCGTCCCGCATCGCGGTCGCGGCCACGCCCGACGAGACCGACGCCTCGCTCTCCAGCTCGGGGTCGATGAAGTAGCGCTCCGTGTTGCCGACGATTTCGTCCATGTCGTGGGGCACCGGCGGGATCAGCCCGGTGGGCAGCAGGTGTCGCGCGACCTTGTGCTCGACCATGCCCTTGTAGAAGCTCTCGAGGTGGTGCCAGGCCCGATCGCGCAGCGCCGCGGGGCGCAGCGACCCGAACCGGCCGTTCAGCCGGCGTTCCTGCTGCATGCGGTGCTTGCGCGAGTGGTCGGTGTAGGAGACCCACTCGGTGATTCCGGTCACCTTGGGGAAGATCCCCTTGGAAACCAAAAAGTCGGTGATCTCGGCGACCGAGAAGGTGTCCCGGCGCACGTAGATCTCGCCGACGATCAGCACCCGCGGCAGATCCTCGATGTCGCGCCTGCGCGGTACGGCGGACAGCTCACGCCCCGCCGCCGCGACCGCCGCCTCCACGTCGCCGCCCTCTCGCGTGGCGCCGACGATTCTGCGCCAGCAGCGATCGAAGACCCGCGTCGCGCTCGGTACGTCGCGGGCGACCAGTCGCAGCGCGGTGCGCACGTCGGTGAAGTAGTCGCCCAGCACCAGCGCCCACCAGATCTCGCGGCTGAAGCTGGGTCCCATCTCCCGGTATGAGTTGGACGAGTCGGCGACCAGGATCCGCACGTTGTCCCAGCCGAACTCGGCGAAGAGGTTTTCGTAGAAGACGTGGTATTGGCCGGTGCGGCACGGGCCGAGCGTCGAGGGCACGAAGAACAGCAGGATCTCGTCGGGCCGGTTGGGCGGATGCTTCTGCATGTACTGCAGGATCAACCCCAGCACCAGCAGCGCCGGGATGCACTCCTTGCCCGAGGCCACGTTGCGCGCCAGCTGGGTGGTCTGGACGTCGGGGACGGGCAGGTGGTGCGAGTTGACGCCCGCCTTGCGGGCCGCCGCCGAGGTTATCTCGGTGGAGAGGTCGCCCATCGAGGGCCAGATCAGCTTGACCCGCTGATCGCGGATGTCGATCCGCTCTCCGGTCAGCCGGTCGACGACGTCCAGGTACTCCTTCTTCGGCTCCAGCTCGTAGCGGCGCGGCGGGCGCGGCGCGGGCTCGCTCAGCCCGGCCCTGCGGTAGCTCTCCACGATGTCGAGGAACGCCTCGATCCGGGTGTCGATCCCGGCGTCGGCGGTGTGGGAGTCTATCTCGAGCACGAGGTACGGCTTCTGCCCCATCATCCAGCGCAGGTAGTGGATCATGAAAGAGTCGGGCGCGCAGGAGAAGTTGGTCAGCCAGGTGACGTACAGGTTGGGGATCTCCCGCGCGCGGCGCACGGCCTTCATGTCCTGCTGGCCGTAGTACCAGTACATGTTGGGGAAGACCCGGCTGTCGGGATGATAGAGCATGTCGAACGGCACGACCGTCACGTCCCGGGTGACCAGCTTGCGCGGAATTCCCATGTTGGCGTCGCCGGTGAAGGCGTTGTACGGCCGGCCGAGCAGCGCCACGAAGATCCGATCCGGCTGCGAGACGATCTCCTCCACCACCCGTTCTCCGAGCTCGCGGTACTCGCGCTGGAAACGGCGCTGCTCGTCGAGTCCGCGCTGGAACGCGGCGGCTCCCTCGGCGCGGGTGAAGCCGAGCCGCTCGGCGACCTGCTCGAACTGCTCGCGGGTCACCTGCACGCCGCTCTTGAACGAGATCATCGGCCTCAGCACGCGCGAATCGTCCAGGTCGAAGGCCTGGCGGGCGAAGAAGGGCAGGCCCTGGGTCAGCGGACAGGCGCAGGCGTGCACCGGCTGGCGCTCGGTGGAGGGCATGTCGCGGAAGAACGGCAGGAACAGGAAGTCGGGATCGCGATCGAGCGAGTCCTGGATCGCGCCGTGGGCGATCTCGGCCGGGAAGCAGTAGTTGCTCTCCAGCTTGGCCAGCCCCCGGGGCGAGATCTCCCGCGAGGGCGCGATCTCGACGCCCAGCTCGTGGAAGAACCAGGAGTAGAGCGGCCAGAGCGAGTGCACCGAAAATGCCATCGGCACTCCGACCACTGTCTCGCTGCGCTTGACCAGCGTCGCGGGATCGGGGGCGAAGCGCTCGAAGAGCATCTCGGAGCGGATCCGGGTGTAGTCCACGATCTCGCCGCCGCCTTCGTCGCGGCGCTTCTTGCGCCGCACCCCGGTGAAGCGGGAGCAGCGCCCGCCGAACGGGTAGCGCCGCCCGTCGATCTCCAAGCGGCGGATCTCGCAGCGGTTGTCGCACGCCTTGCAGGTGAAGGTGCCGCGGGAAACGATTTCGCGCTCGATGATTTCGCTCAGATCGAACTCGCCGCGCTCCAGCAGCCCCTCGCGGTTCTTGGCGGCCGCCAGCAGGGCCACGCCGAAGCATCCCATCAGCTCGGGATCGGGCGGAACGATCACGCGCTTGCCCGTCAGCCTGGCGAAGGCGAGCGGCACGGCGCGGTTCTTGGCCACGCCGCCCTGCAGCACCACCCGCTCGCCGACGAAGCGGTTGCCCACCACCCGGTTGAGGTAGTTGGAGACGATCGAGCAGACCAAACCGGCGGCGATGTCCTCGCGCGTGGCGCCCTGTTGAATCGCTTTGCGGATGTCGGAGTTGATGAACGCCGAGCAGTGCTCGCCGAACTTGAGGGGCGCCGCGGCCCGAATCGCGACAGGCGCGATATCGGCCGCGGCGCCGATGTTCAGATCGCCCTGGGCCGACTCCTCGAGAAAGGACCCCGTGCCGGCCGAGCAGGCCTCGTTCATCGCGTAGTCGATCGGGACGGAATTGTTCAGGTGGACGTACTTGGCGTCCTGGCCGCCGATCTCGAAAATCGTGTCGGCGTCCTGCTCGAAGTAGGTGGTGCCGACCGTGTGCGCGATGATCTCGTTGTAGACTCCGGCGGTTTCGAGGAACATGCCGAGCAGCTCGCGCGAGGAGCCGGTGGTCGCGGCCAGCGAGATGCGCGGGCGCGCGCCGCCGATCTGCTCCAGCACGCGGCTCAGGCACAGCTTGAGCGCCCGCACCGGGTTGCCGTGCGTGCGGCCGTAGTGCTCGGCCACGATCTCGCGGGTCTCGGCGTTGACCAGCGCGGCCTTGGTCGTGGTCGATCCGCCGTCGACGCCCAGGATGTACTCGGCGTCGGGGTCGAACTCCCCCCGCATCGAGGAGAGGTACTTGACGCGGTCGCGCATCTCGTCGAGCGGCGGGTAGGTGGAGAACGAGAGGCTGTTCTCGTTGCAAAGGAGGCGATCCGCGGCGGGGAGGGGAGCACCCCCCTCGGCGGCGATCAACGCCGCGCCCCAGGCTTCGAAGTAAGGGCTCCGCCCGGCGACGACGAACTCTATCGACGGCCATTGCCGCCGCAGGAGCTCGACCATGTGGCGGTTGCGCGTCACCCCGCCGATCAGGACCACCCGGCCCGAGCCCACCCGTCCCTTGACCAGGAACTCGGAGACCTTGTCCGCCATCAGCTTGCTCAGCGACAGCGCGATGTCGCCCACCGTGCACTCGCCCTTGTTCAGACGGTGCGTGCAGTCGGATTTCATGAACACCGAGCAGCGGGCGGAGATCTTGTGCACGCTGGCGCCGCGCACCGCCTCGTCCAGCTGCTCGAGCCGCAGGTCCATCCGGCCCAGCTGCTGGCGGAAGAACTCGCCCGTGCCCGAGGCGCACTTGTTGCCCGAGTAGGTGCTGGCGATCCGGCCCCGTTCGTCCAGCACGTGGACGACCAGATCCTCGCCCCCCATGGATACCACGGCTCGCGGCGAGATTCCCAGGGCGTCCAGCCCGCGCTCCGCGGCCACCGGAGCGATCACCTCGGGCAGATCGAGGCGGAATCTTCCCTCGGTTCCGGTCACCACCGCTCGCGGCGGCGAGCCCGGATCGATCTCCAGCGCTTCGAGGGTGCGCCTCAGGGTTCCTGGCACGTCTCCGTCGTGCGCCTCGACCCGGTGCGCGATCTCGGTTTCTCCCCGGAGCAGACAGGCCTTGACCGTGGTCGACCCGATATCGATTCCCAGCGTCGTGTCGGTCATTTTCTTCGCAGCTCGCAGGTCGGCCGGCTCGTATCCGGATTCGGAGAGCCCTCGGCTCGGTTCGGCTGTTTTTTAACGCCGGGCGGAGAGAGGAGCAACGTTTTTGTTTTCGAATCTCGTTCAATTCTCGGGCGGAAGGTTGTCCATCTCGCCGCGGGCCCGCGCGTTCCAGCGCGGGTACTCGGCCAGCAGCTCGAGCGCTTCCCTGGCCCGATCGATCCTGCCCAGCCGCCGGTAGCAGCTCGCCGCCTCCCACAGCACTCGCGGGCGCTGCGAGTAGCCGGGGTGCTCGTCGAGCAGCTTTTCGTAGCGGATCACCGCCTCGCCGCAGCGCCCACTCCGGCGCTGGCAGCCGGCGATGCGGTGCAGCGCCGCGGCGACCCGGTGCGGAGCTGCGTCCGGCGTGGAGAGCACGCGCTCCAACAGGCGCGTGGCGGTTTCGCAGTCTCCGCGATCGTAGGCGGAGATGCCTCGCGAGAAGTAAGTGGCGCCATCGTCTTCGACCATTCCGAAAGAGCCGCTGCCCGGCGCCGCCTGCCGCTCGGCCTCGGGCTGCCCCGCCGCGGCCGAGCCGGCCAGGTCGCCGCTCTCCTCGAGGGCGTCGTCGAGATCGGCCGCGGCGGATTTTTTCGATTCGGCAGCGCGCTTTGTTTCGCGGCGCTTGGAGTCTGCCGCGACGGTCTCGTCGACGGTACGCGAAGCGGGACTGCTCGTGCCGATCCCGCGGCTGGCGCGATCCGTTCTCCCTCTGGCGAGACCGCCGCCGCCGCGCCCGGTGCCCAGTGCCGCCGCCGGCTCCGACTCGCTTCCGGCGGGTCGGGCGGGCCGGCGAGCCTCCCGTCGCTCCCCGGCCTCGACGTCCGGCTTTTCCGCCGTCGATTGCGCCACCGGAACCGCCGGGCCGCGGAAAGGGGCGCCCGAGCTCTCCGCCGCTTCGAAGTCCCGCGGCGCGGACGACTGGCGAAAGACGGCGAAGGTGACGGCGAACACCACGGCCGCCACACCCGCGGTGACCAGCGCCGGCCGCAGCAGCAGTCCCGCGATCCGCTCCAGCAGCCCCGCTCTCCTTTCCGGGGCGGGCGCGAACCGACCGGCCGAGTCGGAGCTCGAGCGGATCTCGCCGGAGGACTCGCAGCGCCTCTCCGCCGTCCGGGCGGCCAGCTCCAGGATCCGCTCGTCCCCGGACGGGTCGTAGTCGGGCCGGGGCAGCTGGGCCGCCAGCTTGCGCGTCAGCAGTATCTCCTCGAGCGACGAGCGGCAGGCTTCGCATTCCGCCGCGTGGCGGCGAAGCCGATCCGCCTCGGCATCGCTGAACTCGCCGTACGCCAGCTCGAGCAGCTGGTCCGAAAACCGTCTGCAGTCGTCGGCGCTCATGGCAGCGTCCTCGCGTAGCTCTCGTAGTCCTCGAGGCTTCGTCTCAACGAAGCCAGCGCGTAGCGCATCCGGCTCTTGACGGTCCCCGCCTTGGAGTCGACCACGGATGCGATCTGCTCGAAGGTGAGCCCGTGGTACTCGCGCAGCAGGAACACCTCGCGCTGATCGTCGGGCAGCAGATCGATCCCTTCGACGATCGCCTCGCGCAGCCTGCCCGCGGTGGCCGACCTGTCGGGCCCCGGATTCCCGCCGGCCAGCCGCTCGCCCAGCGCCGGACCGTCCTCGCGGTGTCGCTCCTCCAAAGAGCGGTGCCTGCGGTGCTTCGCGCGCCGGGAGGCGTCGATCGCGGCGTTGCGGGCGATTGCGTAGATCCAGGTCGAGAAGCGCGAGCGGTGGTCGAAAGTCTGCGCCTTGCCGATCACCTTGGCGAAGGTGTCCTGGCGCAGGTCCGCGGCCAGATCGCGGTTGCCGCACTGGAGCACGAGGAAGGAGAATACGGGCCCCTTGTATCTTTCGAACAGGGTCTCGAACGCACCAGCGTCGCCGGCCTGGAAGCGCGTCATCAGCTCCTCGTCGGTGTATCGCGGTTCGTTCATCCGGGGCGTCACCATCCGCCGCGGCACGCTCCGCGCTCGAGGCCGGGTCCGATTCGCCCGGCCACGGGAGCTGAGACGCACGGCGAGCAACAAAGATCTCTCGGGCCGTTGCGATTTCGAGATTATCATTGGCGGTCGAAGTGTAAAGTGGCCGCCCGGGCGCTCGACCAGATTTAAGTACGATTCAGTTTGGATTGACAGTCATTTGAATGTGGATATAAGGTGATTCGGCCGTGAGACAGAATTCCTTTTTCAGGGGGAGTAATCCACCGTCAATCGAGGAAGGATTGACCATGAATCGACCGAAGCTCTGGGCATTGTTCTTGTGTGTCATCGTGGCTCTTCCCGGGGCGCTGCTGGCCCAGGACGCGGCCCAGCCCGAAGCAGGCGAAGCCGCCGGGGACCAGGCCGGCGCCGAGAGCGGAGAGGCCGCCGGCGGCGAGGAGGCGGGTGAAGAGTCTGCGGCAGGGGAGTCCGGGGAGGAGGCCGCCGGCCAGGAGGCCGGCGCCGAGCAGCCGGCGGCGGGCGCGGAGGAGGCCGGAGTAGACAAGGGGACCTACACCGTGAGGCTGCGCGATCTGGAGGATCGCATCAACCGTCTCAAGGAACAGATCTTCCGCTCCAAGGCCCGCCTCAGCCTGCTGGCGGAGACGGTGCTCGACCGCAAGATCGCCGGCGCCAAGGCCGCGATCTCTTTCCGCAACGAGATGGGAGGCTCCTTCCGCCTGACCAAGGCGACCTTCCTGCTCGACGGAGGGCCGATCTTCAACAAGAGCGACGAGGCCGGGAGCCTGTCCGACCGAGAAGTAATCGATCTTTTCGACGGGCCGGTGATGCCGGGCGACCACACCTTGAGCGTGGTGCTTCACTATCGCGGTCACGGCTACGGCATCTTTTCCTACCTGAAAGGCTATTCGTTCAAGGTTCGCTCCAGCCGCACCTTCACGGTCGGCGAGGGCAAGGCGGTCGAGGTCGAGGTCGTCGGCTTCGAGAAGGGCGGGGTCACGACACCGCTGGAGGAGCGGCCGGCCGTCCGGTATGTCGAGGACGTGGGCGAATACGAGGGCAAGGCGGTCGCCCAGCAGGATGAGCCGATCGCCGAGGGAGCCGGGGAGGGGCTGTGATCTTGCGTTTCGCTGTCCATCACGGCGCGAGGGCCGCGCTGGCGCTGGCGCTGGTGGTTTCCGTCTCGAAGGCGGGGGCGGACGAGATCCGCGATATTCGGATCGAGGCGGACGAGATCCGCGACAGAGCGGCGACGTTGTCCACCCAGTTCTTCGGCCACGAGGGTTTCCGCGGCGCGAACTACGCCGAGGAGCGCCTGATCGATGGCGAGAATTTCTACCGCCTGCAGGACTACCAGCGAGCCGCGATCATCTTCATGGACATCATCGAGTCCTACCCCGACAGCCCGTCCTACCCGGACGCTCTGTTCTACTTCGCCGACTCGCTTTTTCTTTCTCGAGACTACCACGGTGCGCGCGAGTGGTTCCGCCGCATGCTCGACGAGTCCCACGAGTCGGGGATGGCGCGGTTCCGCACGCGAGCGATCGAGCGCCTGATAGAGATAGCCATCCACCTGAACGAGTTCGAAGGTGTGGAGACCTATTTCAACCAGCTCGGTCAGTCGCCGGGTCCGGAGGCCCGCTACATCAAGGGCAAGTACCTGTACTTCCGCGGCGACCAAGAGGCCGCGCTTCGCGAGTTCGGCGGCGTGGGCGGCGACAAGACCCTGGAGCTCAAGGCGGCCTACTTCACCGGCGCGATCCACACCGAGGCGGAGCGCTACGACCAGGCGATCGCCGTCTTCTCCGAAGCAGCTGGGCGGCAGCCGGAATCTCCCGAGGACCAGGAGGTGATCGACCTGCTCAATCTCGCCTTGGGGCGCCTCTACTACGAGAAGGATTTCGTGGAGAACGCGTCGGCGGCCTACCAGCGCATCGGCCAGAGGTCGAAGTACTTCGACGCAGCGTTGTACGAGGCCGCCTCGGTGCTGATCAGGGCCGGTGACACGATCCGGGCCGAGCGCACGCTGGAGGTACTGACTCTGGCGATGCCCGACAGCCAGTACATTCCCAAGGCCAAGCTGCTGCGCGGCAACCTGCTGCTTCGCTCGGGTCGCTACGACGAAGCCGAGGAGGTGTTCGAGGAAACGATCGGGGAGTTCACGCCGGTCAAGGAGAAGCTCGAAGAGCTGATGGCAGAGCAGCAGGACATGCGCAAGTTCTTCTCCGGCCTGATCGAGCGCAGCATGACCACGCTGGACGTGTCGGGCATGTTGCCCTCGCTGGTGGTCAAGTGGGTGACCGAGGAGAACGAGGTGCAGCGCGCTCTGGAGCTGACCTCCGATCTCGGCGTGGCCCGCGAGTACGCCAGGGAGACCGAGCGGCTGGTGCGGCTGCTGGAGGCCGTGATCGACGGGCCGAGCCGGATCAACGCGATTCCCAACCTGCGCTCCGCGATGCGCAAGTCGCAGCAGATGAGCAACCAGCTCAGTCAGCTGCGGGGACGCTTGCTGTCGGTCGAGCAGCGCAAGCTGGGCGGCTCGGATCCCGGGCTCGAGGAGCTGCGTCGCGAGCGTAAGCAGCTACAGGACGACCTGGACCGGCTGCCCACCAGCGGAAACGAGTTCGACAAGCGCGAGGAGAAGTCGCGCTCGGTCTACAGGCGCATGCGTCACGAGCTGGCGCGCAACGAGATTCGACTGGACAAGCTGCAAGCGATGATCGTCGCCCTCGAGCGGTTCGTCGAGGATCCGCGTTACACCGAGGGGGCAACGGAGGAGAGCCTCGACGCTTTGCGCGCGGAGCTGCTGCGGCACCGCCGCGGCGTGGAGGAGATGCGCGAGAAGGTCGGCGCGATTCGAGACGGCGTGGAGCGGGCCAGATACCAGGTCGGCGTCGGAGACAGCGCCGACGATCGGGATCGGGAGCTGCGCGAGCGGATTCGCGAGCTGAGCCGCCGCGAGCGGGAGCTGTTGCGCGGCCGCGGAGGCGAGACCGGCAGGCGGCTCGACGGCGTCTACGCCGTGATCGACCAGGCCGAGCAGGTGCTGTCCGCCTTTCAGCGCAAGGTGCGGACCGAGGCGGATCGACGCATCGAGGAGATGCGCGCCCAGGTCAAGAGGGAGAAGGATCGACTCAAGAGATATCGTTCCGAGATTCAGGCGCTCAACGACGAGGCCGAGCAGGTCGTGGGCGGGGTGACCTACGCGAACTTTTCGAGCGTTCGCAAGAGGTTCCACGACCTGATCCTCAAGGCGGACGTCGGTATCATCGACGTGGCGTGGATGCGCAAGGAGGAGCACTCCGATCGCATCAGCGAGCTGACCAAGACGCGCCTGTCCGAGATCAAGAGGTTGGACGAGGAATTCCAGGAAGTGCGCGACAAAGAAGAGGAATGAGCCCCGAGTCGGCTCACGGGGAGACGCTACGGTCGAGCGACTGGAAGAGGTGCTGGTCTTGACGCAGAGGCACGGGAGACATCTTTCGTTTCGGGGCGCCGCGCTGGCGGCGGTTCTCGCGATGTTGCTCGTCGCGGCGCCGCGGGTCTCGTCCGGGCAGGAGCGCGCGGCCGAGCGCGCCGCGGGTCCGGTCGAGCCGGGAGGCGCCGCTGCGCCGACGATCACCAGCTCCGTGCAGCGCGCTCCCCAGAGCGAGGAGGAGCTGACGCTCGAGGAGATCCGCGAGCACGATCTGCAGATCTTCATCGAGCGGACCGGCGACTTCAAGGAGATCGTGGATGGGATGGTGCGCCGCGTCTACGAGATGCGGCGCAGCTTCGTCGACGAGAACTACGAGAGCAAGATCGAGGCCGAGGAGGAGCGCGCCAAGCAGGCTCGGCGCGACGCGATCGCCTACTTCGAGGCCTTCTTGGAGAAGTATCCCAGCGATCCGTCCTACACCCCGGACGCGATGTTCAGGCTGGCGGAGCTGTACTACGATGATTCCTACATCAAGTACCTGGACAAGCTGGACGCCTATCACGAGGCGCAGGAGCGCGGCGAGGGAGCGACCGCCGAGCTGCCGGTCAAGGACTTCGATTTTACGATCAACCTTTTCCGCGAGCTGGTCCAGCGCTACCCCGACTATCGCAACGTGGACGGAGCGTACTACCTGCTCGGCTACACGCTCGACGACACCGGTCACGAGAAAGAGGCGAGGCTGGCCTGGCTGAGCCTGGTCTGCGCCAACGAGTACACCTACGAGCCGGGAGCGACCGGGCGGGAGAAGACGAAGAAGTCCGCGGCCGCGGAAGACCGTCCCTCGGCGAGCCTCGATACCGGCGACGAGGATGAGATCCAGGCCGCGTTCGTCGACCCGTTCGCCGACTGCGAGCCGGTCGTCGACAACAGCCGCTTCTTCTTCGAGGCGTGGTGGCTGATCGGCAACTACCATTTCGACTACGACACCAGCAAGTACGGCGTGGAGACCGCGATCGCGGCGTACGAGAAGCTGGTCGCGGATCCCGAGCACCGCTTCTACGACAAGGGTCTCTACAAGCTGGCCTGGAGCTACTTCAAGGCCGACATGTACCCCAAGGCGGTGCGCACCTTCGCCGAGGTGGTCGATTACTCGGACACGCACGGGGTGGGCAAGCAGTCCGGGATGCGCCCCGAGGCGATCCAGTACCTGGCGGTCTGCTTCTTCACCGACGACTGGGACGTGGACCTGGTGCCGGACGAGACCACCGGCATCGAGCGCCTCCAGGACCCGGAGCTGATGCCCCAGGACCGCGGCTGGACGCGCGAGGTCTACGCCCGGCTCGGCGACATCTATTACGACAACGAAAAGCACAAGGAGGCGATCCGCGTCTGGGAGCTGTTCCTCGAAAAGTGGCCGCTCGACGTCCAGGCGCCCTTCATCCAGGACAAGATCGCCGACGCGTACAACCGGCTGCGGCTGTTCGACAAGGAGATTGCCGCGCGCTCCAAGCTGGACGACTACGGGCCGGGCAGCGAGTGGTGGGAGTCCAACGACGACAACCCCGGCGAGCAGGCCGAGGTCTCGGACATGGCGCGCGACGCGCTGATCAACTCGGCGCTGATCCACCACCGCAACGCCCAGGCGCTGCGCAAGCGGGGCGTGACCGCCGAGGACCCCGAGATCCTGCAGCTGGCGCTCGAGGAGTACAACCTGGCCGCCGAGGCCTACCGCAAGTACATCGACCTGTACCCCGACACGCCTGACGCCTACGAGCTCAACTTCCAGATGGCGGACGCGCTGTTCTGGTCCGGTCAGTACGCCGAGGCCAAGCAGGAGTACATCCGGGTCCGCGACTCGAACCTGGACGACAAGTACCGCGACGAAGCCGGGCACATGGTGGTCCTCTGCATCGAGAAGCAGCTAGAGAAGAAGCAAACGGACGGCGAGCTGGTGGTCCGCGAGGAGCCGCCCCCGCTGGAAGGGGATCCGCCGGCGCCCAACCCGTTGCCGCTGCCGCCGCTGCTGCTCGAGCTGATGAACGAGCGCGAGGCGTTCCTCGAGGCGGCATCGGATTCCGAGCAGGCGGCGACCTTCGACTACCAGGCGGCCCAGACCTACTACCGCTACGGTCACTGGGACGAGGCCTTGCCGCGCCTGGAGAAGGTCTACGAGAAGTACTGCAATGAGAGCGAGGTTTCGATCATCGCCTGGAAGACCTTGATGAAGGTCGCCACGGATCGCAACGATCTCGACGAGAAGGAGCGCCTCGCGCTGCTGGAAAAGGACAAGCAGTGCGCGGTCGAGGGAATGGAGCTGGACGAGGACGAGTCGATCGACCTCGGAACCCTGCTCGGCGACGTGGCCGTGCAGCGCTCGATGAACAAGTTCAACGAGTGCCAGGAGACCAAGAAGGCCGAGATCTGCACCGAGGCCGGGGCCGAGCTCGTCGCGGCGGTGGCCAAGGCTCCGCAGCACCAGAGCGCGGACGCCGCCTTGCACAACGCGGCGCTGGCCTACGAGCACGCGCAGCGATTCGACACGGCGATGAAGATCTACGGCCGGATCGTCGACGAGTACCCGGAGAGCCGCTGGGTCGACAAGTGCCTGTTCAAGCAGGCCTACGCGGCCAACAACTTCTTCGAGTACGAAAAGGCGCTGGACAACTACAAGATCCTGGCTGACCAGAAACGTTTCAAGGATTCCGAATATCGAATCGATTCAATCTACAATACGGCGTACATCCTGACCAACCTGCAGTCCTACGAGCAGGCCGTGCCCTACTGGGAGCGCTACGCCGCAGAGGTCGACGATCCGGAAAAGAGCATCGAGGCGAGTTACAACGCCGCCGACATGCACTTCCGCGCCGAGCGCTGGCGCACGGCGATCAAGGCCTACGAGAATTTCATCCGGCGCTACGAGCGCAACTCCGAGGCCGGACCTTACGTGGTCAAGGCGGCGTACCGCGCCGGGATCGCCAACCAGAAGAGCAACCGGCCCAAGCGCAGGATCACGGCGGCCTGGGATCGCACCGTGGAGCTGTACAAGCGGCTGGTCAACGAGCCCGGCTCGATGTCGGCCGAGTACGCGGCCGAGAGCCATTTCCTCCTGATCGAGGAGGACATGCGCGACTTCGAGAAATTCGAGATCAAGGGATCGCGCAAGCAGGTCGAGCGCAAGATCAACGAGGGCGCGGAGCGGGTCAAGGAGTTCGAGGAGCGCTACCGCAAGATCCAGAAGTACCGCCGTCCGGCCTGGTCGCTGGCCGCCAAGTTCCGGATCGGCTACGCCTACGAGGTCTACGCCAAGGCGATCTACAACATTCCGCCGCCGCCGCTCGACAGGGAGCTGAGGAAACAGCTCAAGCAGCTTCCGCCCGAGGATCGCGAGCTGGTGATGCTCGAGTACGAGGACAAGTTCCGCGCGGCCATGCAGCAGAAGGTCGAGAAGATGGAGGAGCGCGCCAAGGAGGAGTACAGGATAGCGGTCGATCTGGCGCGCAAGGGCAACATCTCCAACGAGTGGACGCTGCTGGCGCTGGAGAGGATGAACGCCTACGAGCCCGACAACTACCCGCGACAGCACAACGGCGTCGTCGAGAAACGCGTGGATACGGTCTCCGCGCCGCCGTTCGCCCCCGAGGTCCAGTGATGCGTAGAATTCGGACGAAGATCGCGCTGTCGTTGCTGTTGCTCTGCTCGCTGGCGGCGGCGTGCGGCGGCTCGCAGAAGAAGAAGGACGAGACCGCGACCGGCGCCGGGCAGCCCGCCGTGCCCGGCGAGGCCGACTCCTACGATGTGCCGTCCGGGGGAGAGGACCAGAGCACCGGCGACGCCGTGCCGACCGGGCCCGGAGAGGAAGCTCCCGAAGAACGCCAGATGAACGCGGACGCGCGGGGGACCTACAACGATGGGGTCCAGGCGGCCGCCCAGGGCAACCTCGATCGGGCGCGCCAGGCATTCGAGCGAACTTTGCAGATCGATCCCAGGGCGCACCAGGCCCTCTACAACCTGGGGGTGATCGCCGATCGCAGGGGGGACGAGGAGGGGGCCCGCAGCTACTACCGCCAGGCGCTGGCGGCGCAGCCGAACTACCTGCCCGCGATCCGCGCGCTGTCCAATCTGGAGGTGCTTCGGGGGAACGTCGACGCCGCGGTGGGAATGATGCGCGATCTGGTCGGCAGGTACCCCAAGGATATCGGAATCCTCAACCAGTACGCGGACGTCTTGATCGTGGCCAGCCGCTACAAGGACGCGATCGACGTGGCCAAGCAGGCCCTGCGCGTCGACGAGCGCAACGCCGAGGCGATGCTGCGGGTGGGCAAGGCCAACCTGCGGCTGGGACGCACCGAGCTGGCCGAGGCGATTTTCGAAAACGTGCTTTCGATCAATCCCGACGAGGCCGAGGTGTTCTTCCTGCGCTCGTTCATTCACCTGGAGAGAGGGCACAAGGCCGAGGCGATCAAGAGCCTGGAGAAGACGCTGGAGAAGCGCCCCACCCACGTCGAGGCGATGAACAACCTGGCCGTGCAGTACATCCTGTCCGGCAACTACGACGAGGCGATCGCGCAGCTCGAGGAGGCCATGGAGCTGGCCCCTTCCTGGGGCGTCTTGCACCTGAACTACGGCAACGCGCTGCGCGGAGCGGGACGCTGGCAGGAGGCCAAGCAGGAGCTGGAGCGCGCTCGCCAGCTCGATCCCTCTTTGACGGGCGTGCTGTTCAACAAGGCCATTCTCTACTACGTGGCCGAGGGCTTTGAAGACCTGGAGCGCCTCGAGCGCTACAAGAAGGCCAAGCGGCTGTTCGCCGACTACAAGGCCGAGATGGGCTCGGCTCTGGAGAAGGACGACCCGGTTCACGACTACCTCGAGGAGCTGGACCGCGTGATCGATAGAGAAGAGCGAAGGCTGGAGCAGATCGCCGAGCGCGAGAAGCGCGAGGCCGAAAGGGCCGCGGCCCGGGACGCCGAGGGAGACGCGGGCGCGGCGGACGAAGGCTGGGAAGACGGCGACGAAGGCTGGGAGGACGAGGGATGGGAGTAGCGCGCCGCCGCCGGCGATCGGATCGGGACGGGAACGGCTCGTTACCGGGGCGTTTCGGGGCGCCGGAGGCGGTCTTTTTTTTTTCGGGAAAAGTGTTCGATTTTTGACTTGGTAATGAGGAAAACACTGTGGTAGGATGCTCTCCGCTCGGCTGCGGTTCGTCGGCCGAAAAGAGGTAACGGACGAAGACGGGACGGAGCATTCGGGCGCCAGAAACGGGCGCCATTCCCGACGAAGGAGGAGTCGAAGATGCAGGCAATCGCAGAGGCATTCTCAGCGGGCGGAGGCTGGATGTACGTGATCGCGTTCACGTCCGTGATCGGTCTCGGCATCATTGTGGAACGGTTCATTTTTCTGTTCTTCAAGTACAACATCAATGCCAACGCATTCATGGGACAGGTGCAGAAGCTGGTGATGGCGAACAACATCGACCGCGCCATCAAGCTGTGCAACGCCGCGCCCAACGCCGCGCTTCCCAAGGTGATCAAGGCCGGGCTGACTCGGGCCAACAAGGGCGAGCTCGAGATCTCGAACGCGATCGAGGAGGCGACACTCGAGGTGGTGCCGATGGTGAGCAAGCGCACGCCGATCCTCGGCGGCGTGGCCAACATCGCGACGCTGATGGGACTGCTCGGGACGATCGTCGGTCTGATTCAGGCGTTCGCCGCTCTCGAGTCGGCGGCCCCCGACGCCCGCGCGGCCGCGCTGGCCAAAGGTATCTCGATGGCGATGAACACCACGGCCTTTGGTCTGATCGTGGCGATCCCGTGCATGGCGGCCCAGATCTTCTTGCAGTCCGTGACCACGAAGATCCTCAACGAGATCGACCAGTATTCGGTGAAGCTGGAGAACCTTCTCGTTTCGAGGTACCGCGCCGGCGGCTCGCAGTAGGCACCGGCCGGGACGAAGCTCCCAGGCGGCGCCCTCGATGAGCGCTGTCCGGGGCAAGGTTGGCTCGGTTCGATTGGAGGTCGACGCTCATGGCGATCAAGCGACGCGAAGCAGGGGGATACGAAGGGGATCCGCTGATTCCGATCCTCAACCTCGTGTGCATGCTGATTCCGTTGCTGCTCTACGGGGCCGTTTTCGTCCGGTTCATGACGTTGACGGTCAACGCCCCGAAGATTTCGCGGGCACCTTCTCAGCAGAAGCCGAAGGAGCAGGACGCGCTGAATCTGACGGTGATGATCACGGACCAGGGGTTCCATTTCAAGGTGAATCCCAAGCACCGTCTCTCCTGGATGTCCCAGGCGACCGAGACGGCGTCCGCGGGTCCGGACATTCCCAAGAAGGACGACGACTGGGATTTCAAGGAGCTGAACCGCAAGCTCAAGGAGATCAAGGACAACCACCGGGAGGAGCAGAACCTGATCCTGGGCGCCGAGGACGACATCAAATACGATGTGTTGATCAAGGCGATGGATTTCTCCCGCGGGACGCCGGAGGATCCCCTCTTCCCAGTGGTGACATTGACCCGAGGCGTGGTCTGACGCGGACCCGCCGGGACGACCGCGTCGCCGGGAACACCTTCGGCCCGCGATTGTCCAACAGCTTGCACGACGCGAAGCGTACACCGTTTCGACGGAGGAAACGATGAACCAGACTTCGAGCAGCGCCGACGCCGTCGACGCCCTCTGGGCGCAAAAGAGGAAGGAACGCAAGGATAAGCGTCGGCGCAGGGAGACCGATCGCGGCAAGCTGCTGATCAACTCCCTGATGGACGCTTTCACGATCATTCTCTGCTTCCTGCTCAAGCAGTTCGGCGATGACCCGGTCCAGATCCGGGAGTCGGACGAGCTGCAGCTGCCGCGCACCAGCTCGGAGCAGCCGCTCGAAGACGCGGTGGTGATCGGCATTTCCAGCAAATCGATCCAGGTGGACGATCAGAAAGTGGCCGATCTGCGCAACGGAGCGGTCGACGAGAGCATGAAGCGCGACGGCCAGGAGGGCCTGCTGATCAACCCGCTGTTCGACCGGCTCAAGGAGAAGGTGCAGCACCTCAAGATGATCGCTGCGCGGACCGGGAGCCAGTTCAAGGGCATGGCGCTCGTGGTGGGTCACAAGGAGACCAGTTATCGATTGATCACCGAGGTCCTGTATACGGCCGGACAAGCGGAGATCGAGAAGTTCAAGTTCGTGGCGACCGAGGGCGGGGAGAGCTCCGAGGAGGAGTAGGAGCGAGGACCGCAGCGTCCCGGCAACGTCAGGGGGGCCTCGGGGTCCGGTTGTCGTTGGAATAAGAACCCGGGCCTTTCGAAGGGATACCCAAAGATGGGCACTGCCAAGAAGCCACCTTCAGCAAAACCCCGATCCCGGGGAGGTCGCCCGCCCGGCCGTCCGCCCGGACAGGACCGGAGCAACCTGCCGAAGGTCTTGAGGATAGGCATAATTCAAGGGGGGAAGATCATCGAGGAGCGGATCGTGCGCCGACGAGAGACGGTCACGGTCGGCTCCTCGGAGAAGAACCATTTCATCCTCACCGCGCAGGAGTTCCCCGTCCCCCGTTTCGAGATGTTCGAGACGCGCGGCGGTCCTTACGTCCTCAACTTCGACGAGAAGATGAGCGGCCGCGTCTCGCTCGAGGGCGAGGTCGTCGAGCTGGCGGAGGCACGAGCCAGCGGCAAGGCGCGCAAGAAGGGCAAGGTCTACCAGCTTCCCTTGAGCGACAAGTCGCGGGGCAAGGTCGTGATCGGGGAGACAACGATTCTGTTCCAGTTCGTGGCCCCGCCTCCGATCCGGCCCCGCCCGCAGCTTCCGGCCGCGGTGCGCGGCGGCGTGTTCCGCAGCATGGACTGGTTCATCACCACGCTGTGGGTGGTCTCCTTCCTGCTGCACGGCGGAATCATCTTCTGGTGGGAGACCACGGACTGGCCCAAGCGCGATAATTGGGACAAGTTCATGGAGCTCCAGGAGCTGATCGCCGCCGACACGGACGCCACCTTCGAGAAGAAGAAGAAGGCCGAGGTCGAGGAGGGCGAGGGAGACGAGGAGGAGGTCGAGGACGAGGGCGAGGTGGACGACGAGCCGCAGGAGAGGGCCAGGCCGTCCAAGCAGGCGGCGGACACGGGGCCCAAGAAGTCGGCCGAGGAGATAGCGAGGGAAAGGGCGGAAAAGCGCGCTGAGCTGGCCGAGAAGCTGGCCGAAAAGGGCATCAACAAGATTCTGGGCACGCTCGGAGGCGAGGGTGCCGACGGCGCTATCGCCGACGTGCTCAAGGGCGGCGACGTGGGCGCCGACCAGGACGATCTGCTCGAGCAGGTGGACGGCGTGGGTGTCACCACCAGCGAGAAGGGCGGATCGCTCAAGGGTCCGGCAGGCGGCAAGGGAGGCGGCGAGGCCGCGAACGTGGATCAGGTCAAGGTCAAAGGGGGAGACAAGACGGTCAAGACCGAGGGTCCCGGACAGGAGCGCAAGGTCAAGGGAAAGGTGAGGAAGAAGCAGCCGATGAGCTCGGGCGGTACGGGGATGCTCAAGCAGTCCGACGTGGCAAAGGTGGTCAACCGCCGTCTCGGCGCGATCAAGGGATGCTACGAGCGGGCTCTGAAGCGAGATCCGACTCTGCAGGGCAAGGTCACGGTGCAGTTCACGATCTCCGGCAGCGGGAGAGTGACCAACGCGAGGGCCACTCGCTGCGAGGTCGGAGCAGCGGTATGCAGCTGCATCACCTCCTCTTTCAAGCGGTTCAGGTTCCCGCCGCCGGAGGGAGGATCGGTGACCTTCCAGATGCCGTTCCTGTTCACACCGTCGGGTTGATCCGACAGGCGCGGGCTCGAAGAGGGGAGAAAAGACCCAGAAATCGAAAGAGACGCAGATACTCGAAATGAACGATCGTCACTCTTGACGTAACCAACCCTCCGGATGCGATTGCGGCGGGAAAGTGTCGCAATCCGGAGGTAAAAGTGAAAAGAAGAAAAAGTCGCTGGCATACGATCGTTTTTCCGAGTAAAAAAGTAGTCCGTTTCGATCGAAGGGGTGGAGAGATGCGACGAATTCGCGGTACGAAAATCATGGCCTCAGCGGTGGCCCTCGGGGTGGTCTTGCTCCTTTTCGGAGACGTACGCGCCCAGGAGGCTCGTGCGGGCGGAGACATGCCGGACATAGACGTTACCGTGGACAACTCGTCGCAGGGGCTCAGCGGTGCTCAGATGATCGCCTGGGTCGAGGAGCAGAAGAAGGTCTGCAAGGGGATCTACCGTCGCGTGCAGAACATGCTCGACCAGGCGCGCAAGGAGAAGGACACCCTGAAGATAACCTGTCTCGACGACAAGCTGACTCAGATACACGTGAACCTGCGGGGCATCGAGGAGCGGCAGGCCGCCCTGGAGACGGCGGTCAAGGGGGGCGACATGTCCTCGGCCAACCAGCAGTTCACGATTCTCAAGATATACGTGTCGCGGGTCCAGGGATTGATGGCCGAGGCCGAGGGTTGCATCGGAGATTCCGACGTGGTGATCGGGGAGACCGAAACGGTTGTCGAAATCGACGAGGATATCACCATGGAGGATCCGACCGAGACGCCGGACGTGGAAGTAGGAGTGGAGCAACCCCCGCACGCGAGTGGGTTTTACTAGCAGGGGGAAAGGTATCGAACGCGTCCGGATCGCGGGAACTGCGAGCGGAGCGACTTTTCCTTTTTCGAAAAGAGAATAGCGATAACCAATGAGGAAGTGGTCAGCCGGTCTGGTCGTATGTGTCGTTTCGTTGTTGCCCGTCTCTGCGGCGGCGCAGCTGTGGCTACAGGATCGCGCCTCTTCCGAGGGGCCGGGGTTCAAGCTGGGCGACTCGATGGTGCTCCACCTCGGTCTGGGGGCCGAGGGCGGGTACGATACCAACGCGGTGTACAGGTCGGACGACGTGGTCGATGCGGGTCGGCTGCGGATCACGCCCTACATCGACCTCGCCACGCGCGGCGATCAACGCAGAGTCAAGGACGAGGGCGTGGTGGACGCCACCCCTCCCAAGGCGAGCTTCAAGCTGGGCGTGGCCGGCTTCTGGGACCAGTACTTCGCCGAGGAGCAGCGGGTCAAGGATGTCAGCGACTTCGGGGTCGACACCCACCTGAATTTCGTCCTTTTTCCAGAGGGCAATTTCAGCCTGCTGCTGGACGCCCTCTATCTCAGGACTCTGCAGCCGTACGAGAGCGCCTCCGACGCCAGGGCCAGGCAGCAGGTGGAGCCCAGCATCGGCGTGCGCGTGCGGCCCGGCGGCGGCACGTTGAGCCTCGAGTTCGGCTATCGCCTGAGGTTCATGTACTTCGAGGACGACTTGCTGGGAGACCAGAACAACCGGCACGGGCACGAGGCGCGTTTCGAGACGCGCTGGAAGGTTTTTCCCAAGACCGCGCTGATCGGCCGCGTGACCTTCACCCCGACGGTCTACTACGAGAGCGGCTCGATGAACGAGAACTCGCTGCCGGTCCGATCCTGGGCCGGGCTGCAGGGTCTGTTCACCGATCGCTTCGGCCTGATGCTGCTCGGCGGCTACGGCGCCAGCTTCTACAACGCGGGTCCCAACTTCGACAGCTTCCTGGCGCGGGGAGAGCTGATGTTCTTCATCACTCCTTTCTCGCAGATACGGCTCGGCGGTCAGCGCGATTTCGTCGACTCGTTCTACGCCAACTTCTACGTGAAAAACGGCGGGTATCTCTCCTACCAGCAGATGATCGGCGGGGTGGTGATGCTGACGCTCAAGGGCGACGTCTTCTACCGTGACTACGCCCGCTTCGACGGACCGACCTTCAACGGCGCGACCCCCAGCCACCAGGAGCGCAACGACGTGTGGGCCGAGGGCTCGCTGCTCGTGGAATGGCGGGCCACTGATTGGCTGTCGTTCCACGCTTCGGGCAAGTACACCGGCGACATCACCGATTTCTACTACCAGAGCACCTACCAGGATCCGTCCACCGGGACGCAGACCACGATCGAGAACGATGCGGGCTTCCACAAGTTCGTCGTGCTCGGCGGCGTGCGCGGGCACTACTAGCCGGCGCGGATCGATGACACCCCTGTCTGTTGCAGGAGCACGACTGGCCGGCCGAGCCTGGCTGGCCGTTCTGTTGCTGGCCGTTTCGTGCGGATCCAGGGATCCGGCGGCGACCGTCCCGGTTCAGTCTTCTCCTCAGCCGGACACCACGTTGGGGGCGGGCGACCTGTTCGACGTGCGAATCTTCGGCGAGAAGGACCTGACCGGCGCCTATCGCGTCGCCTCGGACGGCACGATCGACTTCCCGCTGGTGGGCACGATTTCGGTCGAGGGATTGACCGCGACCGAGGTGGGCGACAAGCTGGAGAGCCTGCTCGCCGACGGTGAGTTCCTGGTCAATCCCCAGGTCTCGATCCTGGTGAAGGAGTACAACAGCAAGAAGGTCTCGGTCTTCGGCCAGGTCAAGAAGCCGGGGACTTTCCCCTACCAGGACAGCATGACCGTGGTGGAGGCGATCTCGCTGGCCGGCGGGTTCACCTCGATGGCCAAGACGGCCAACACGACCGTGATCCGCGGCGAGGACGATGCCCAGCGGCGTTACAGAGTGCCGGTCGAGGATATCGGACGCGGACGGGCGGCCAACTTCCTGCTGAGACCGGGCGATATCGTGTTCGTGCCCGAGCGTATTTTCTGAATTACCCAAAACCTCTGTTGACCGCGGGCTGAGTGTAGCATAAGGTACACGGTGTAGGTTGCACTCTTACAGAGTCGCCGATATCGGCAGGAGCGACGAGCAATGACAAAGAGCGACAAGAGAAAGCAGAGCCTTTACTTCCCCGAGGAGATGCTTCGGGAGATCACCGACGAGGCCGCGCGGCAGGATCGTTCCCTGTCGTGGATCGTGCAGAAGGCCTGGAAGATCGCCCGAGCGGAGATCAAGAAGTACCCGTCGGTCAACGAGCCCGAGCCCGCCAGCGGCGGCTGAGCCGCGGTGGGAGGCTACGCTACGCGACCTCCGGGCACCGCCGCCGAGACGTTCACCGCTCTCGGCGGCGACGGGGTCGAGCTTCACTGCGAGAGAGTCGGAAGCGGTCCGCCGCTGCTGCTCAGCGACGGTCTACTCTGCGAGGGGCACGTCTGGAAGTACCTGGTGCCCGAGCTCTCCTCCGACTGGGAATGTCTGCACTGGCATTACCCGGGTCACGGCGAGTCGAAAGAGCCGTCGCCCTGGTCCGATCTCTCGCCCGAGAGCCTGGCCGACGACGCGGCGGCCGTGGCCGAGAGCGCCGGCGCCGAGAGCCTGGTGGTGGTGGGGCATAGCCTCGGCGTGCAGGTCTCGCTGGAGCTGTGGCGCCGTCATCCCGAGCTGGTGCGTGCGCTTGTCCTCGTCTGCGGCGCCCCGGGCAGGATCATCGAGAGCTTCCACCAATGCGCGCTGCTCCAGTACGTGGTACCCCTGCTGGGCGTCGCGGCGCGCTTCCTTCCGGAGCAGACCTCGCTGTTGTGGAGCAAGATACCGTTCGGCGCCTTGATGAGGCCCGCCCTGTTGACCGGAGAGGTCAATCCGCGGTTGGTGCGTACCCGCGATCTCGCCGACTACTTCGCGCGGTTGGGGCGGGTAGATTTTCGCGTCGCGTTGCGCCTGCTGGAGAGCTTCGGTCGCCACGACGCCGCTCCTTATCTGAAGCGGATAGACGTTCCGACCCTGGTGGTGGCCGGCGCCGCCGACACCTTCACCCCGCCGGCGCGCTCCAGGGAGATGGCGCGGGAGATACCGGGCGCCGAGCTGATGCTGGTTCCGGGCGGCACGCACTCGCTGCCGATCGAGCGCCCCGAGCTGGTCAACCTCCGGTTCGAGCGGTTTTTGAGCGAGCGCCTCGCTTCCACCAGCCATCCACTGCGCTGATCTCGTCTGTCACCGGGCAGCTGGGCAGTGAGGCGAAGAACGTCCTGGCATACCCCCGCGAGCGCAGCCTGCGGTCGAGCACGGCGACCACCCCGCGGTCCCTGCGCGATCTAATCAGTCGCCCGAAGCCCTGCTTGAGCGCCAGCGCGGCGCGGGGAAGCTGGTAGTCGATGAACGGGCGGCCGTCGTGCTCGGCGATGTGATCGAGGCGGGCGGCGGTGATCGGATCGCCGGGGGGGTCGAACGGCAGCTTGTCGATCACCACCAGTCGCAGCGCGTCGCCCGGCAGGTCGACCCCCTGCCAGAAGCTGGTGGTCGCGACCAGCACCGAGCCGCGGTCGGCGACGAAGCGCTCGAGCAGCACCGACTTGGGAGCCGAGCCCTGCACGAGCAGCGGACCCGGCGTCGCGCCCTCCAGCCGCTCGTAAACGCCGCGCATGTTGCGCAGCGAGGTACACAGCACCAGCGCGCCGCCGCCGGTGACCTCGATCAGGGCGGCCGCCTCCTTCGCGGCCTGGTCGACGAAGGCCCCGGATCGCGGATCGTCGATCTCGCGCGGGACGTAGAGACAGGCCTGGCTGTCGTAGTCGAACGGGGCGGGCAGCGAGATCTCCTCGGAGTCGAAGTCGATCCCCAGCCGCGATTCCAGGTAGTCGAAGTCCCCTCCGGTCGAGAGCGTGGCGCTGGTCAGCACCACCGCGGGCACGCGAAAGAAGACGCTCTCGCGCAGCCGCTGCGAGACGTCGATCGGAGAGCAGCCCAGCACGGTGGAGCGCGGGCGGCGGTCGACCCAGTGGACCTGGCCCGGCTGCCGGGAGTCGAGAATCGTCGACAGATCCGCGCGCAGGGAGATGTGGCGATCGGCGAGCTGGTCGATCACCGCGTCCTGCCCCCTGTGCGCCTCGAGCGAGCGCTGCAACGCTTCGAGCGTGGAGTCCAGGCGGTGATAGGAAGAGCGGCAGTCCTCGTCCAGGGCGCGCGGCTCCAGGGCGCTGCGGCCAGGGGTCCGATCGCGGAAGAGACCGAACAGGGCACGGGTCAGCGCGCGCGACTTCTCGATCGTGGCGCCTCGCCTCGCTGCGTCCCGGTCGTCCTCCGGCCCGGTCGCGTCGAGGGTCGCGCGCGTGTCGTCCAGCAGGCGCAGCACGCGCCCGAATGGTACCTGGACGCTGAAGAACTCGGTGGCGATGTCCTCCACCAGGTGGGCCTCGTCCAGGATCAGCACGTCGTGCTCGGGCAGCAGGGTGCCCCCCCGTTCGCGCGTGGCGCAGTCCGCGAAGTAGAGGTGGTGGTTGACCACGATCACCGAGGCCCGCATGGCTTGCTTGCGGGCGCGGGTCACGTGGCAGCTGTCGAAAAAAGGGCAACGCTGGCCGATGCGCGTCTCGCGAGTCGAGCAGACCTCGCGCCAGAGCGGATCGTCGTCCGCCAGCGAGTCCAGCTCCATCCGGTCGCCGGAGGCGGTCTCCTCGCCCCAGGCGACCAGCCGCTCCACGCCCTTGGCGGGGTGCGCCAGCGACTTGGGCGAGCGCGAGAAGGTATGCAGGCGCCTGCGGCACAGGTAGTTGTCCTGTCCCTTGAGGTAGGCCGCGTCCACATCCGTCTCGAGCGCCTCGCCGATGAAGGCCAGGTCCTTGAAGAAAATCTGCTCTTGCAGGTTGCGGGTTCCGGTGGAGACGACCGTGCGCATCCCGGACAGGATCGAGGGCAGCAGGTAGGCCAGCGTCTTGCCGGTCCCGGTGCCGGCCTCGGCGAGCAGAACACCGCCCCGCTCGATCGTCCTTTCGACCGCCAGCGCCATTTCGAGTTGTGCCGGGCGCGGCTCCCAGCGGGGATGCGAGGAGGCGATCGGGCCTTCCCGTGAAAAGATCTCGGCCAGCTCGCTCAAAGGACGTACCGCAGGATCAGGAAGGCCAGCAGAGCCGCTGTCGCGCCGAACAGGACCGCGGCGACCGGATCGATCCCGGTCGCGCGCAGAATACGCCTGGCACGCACCGCGATGCCGCGGTCGTCCGAGATCTCGCGCGCCCGTCGCGCGGAAGATCGCGCCAGCTTGAAGTCGCCGGCCCGGTAGGCGCGCTCGGCGCGCTCGATTGCCTCTCGTGCGCTCGTCACGCAGCGGATTCTACGGCCGGCGTGTCCCGCCGGTCAATCCTTCACCGCGCAGAATTGACGAGGCGCTGCTCAGCACCAGTCGTGGCTGCCTGCCTCGGGCGGGCGCGGGGTCGTCTTCGGGACCCAGAAGCTCTCGGCTATCACGTGCACCACCCCCTCCTGCGATTGGATGCGTCCGCTCACGCCCAGAAACGGAGACGTCTTGACCATCACCTCATGGCGGGCGAACACGTCCTTCCAGCAGACCAGGTTCACCATTCCGCTCTCGTCCTCCAGCGTGAGGAACACCACCCCGCCGGCCGTGGAAGGCCGCTGGCGG
Organism: uncultured Myxococcales bacterium; assembly: GCA_964530995.1. Lineage (GTDB taxonomy): Bacteria > Myxococcota_A > Polyangia > JAAYKL01 > JAAYKL01 > CAZHCG01. The sequence goes on along the minus strand of CAZHCG010000013.1, from coordinate 4,422 downwards.
CAGATCACCATCCCGGCGTAGCTGATTCGCTCACCGTCGCGCATCCGTCTCACCTCGGCGGCGTCGGGTAGCCCGGCGCGGCGGAGGCGCTCGCGCAGGGGGCCGAGCGGGTGGCCGCGCGCGCTGTGCGAAGAGCTGACGTAGTCCCAGGCGATCGCCTCGAAATCCGGCAGCGGATCGAAGCGCGGGAGCGGCGCCGCGCCGGGCAGCGGCAGCCCCTCTCCGCGGGCGCGGGCCTGGCCGAGCACCTCCCAGAGCGCCTCGCGGCGAGCGAGCCCCAGCCGCGCCAGCGCCCCGGCCTCGGCCAGCCGCACCAGCGCGCCGGCGTCCAGCCGGGTGCGGCGGCAGAAATCCGACACCGAGGAGAACGGACGCTCGGCGCGCGCGTCGCGCAGCCGCCCGAACTCGCCGCGACCGAGCCCCTTGATCCAGCGCAGCCCCATCCTGAGCGCGAAGCTCTCCCTGCCCGTCGGCTCCAGCGTGCATTCCCAGTCGCTGGACAGCACGCAGGCCGGACGCACCTCGACCCCCGCGCGACGGGCTTCCTCGACGATCGTCCCCGGGAGGTAGAAGCCCATCGGCTGAGCGCCCAGCAGCCCGCAGAAGAACTCGGCCGGAAAACGGCGCTTGAGATAGGCGGTGGCGTAGCTGATCAGGGCGAAGCTCGCCGCGTGGCTCTCCGGGAAGCCGTACTCGCCGAAACCGCGGATCTGCTCGAAGACCCGCTCGGCGAACTCGCGCACGATCCCCTTGGCGGTCATTCGCTCGATCAGCAGCGAGCGGTGCCTCTCGATGCGGCCGCCGCGCCGCCAGGCGGCCATGTCGCGGCGGAGCTGATCCGCCTCGCCCGGAGTGTAGTCCGCGGCGACGATCGCCAGCTTCATCACCTGCTCCTGGAAGAGCGGAACGCCGAGCGTCTTGGCCAGCACCGGCTCCAGCGAGGGGTGCGGGTAGACGATCGGCTCCTCGCCGCGCCTTCGCCGCAGGTAGGGGTGCACCATTCCACCCGTGATCGGACCGGGACGCACGATGCTGACCTCGATCACCAGATCGTAGAATTCGCGCGGCAGCAGGCGGGGCAGCATCGCCATCTGGGCCCGGCTCTCGATCTGGAAGACACCCACGGTCTCGGCGCGGCAAATCATCGCGAAGGTCTCCTCGTCGTCATTCGGGATCGACGCCAGCGAGAGGTCGAGACCGCGATGCCAGCGGAGCAGCTCGAAGCAGATCCGCAGCTGGGTCAACGCGCCGAGCCCCAGCAGGTCGACCTTGAACAGGCCCAGCGCCTCGACGTCGTCCTTGTCCCACTGGATTACGGTGCGGCCGGGCATCGCCGCGCTCTCGATCGGGACCAGCTCGCGCAGCGGCTCGCTGCCCAGCAGAAAGCCGCCGGGGTGAATCGAGAGGTGCCGCGGAAAATCGATGATCTCGTTGGCCAGCTCCAGCAGACGGGCGGGGAGCGGCGAGCGCGGATCGAGGCCGGCCTGCTCCAGCTTCTCAGGCGGCAGGTGGCTGTAGCGAGACAGCAGCCTGGCTAGCCGATCGAGGGCGGTGCGCGGGATGCCCAGCGCGGCTCCCACCTCGCCCACCGCCGAGCGCGGCCGATAGCGGATCACGGCCGCCACCATCGCGGCCCGCTCGCGGCCGTACCTCTCGTAGACGTGCCGGATCACCTCCTCGCGGCGCTCGTGCTCGATGTCCAGGTCGATATCGGGCGGCTCGTTCCGCTCCCGGGAGATGAAGCGCTCGAACAGCAGCTCGCTGCGCACCGGATCGATCGCGGTGATCCCCAGGCAGTAGCAGACCGCCGAGTTGGCCGCCGATCCGCGACCCTGGCAGAGGATGCCCCGCCGCCGGCAGAAGCGCACGATCTCGTACATGCTGAGGAAGTAGCCCGGGTAATCGAGCTCGTCGATCAGCGCCAGCTCCCGCTCCAGCTGCGCCCGCACCTCGGCCGGCACGCGACCGCCGTAGCGATCCTCCGCTCCGCGCAGGGTCAGATCGCGCAGGCGCTGCGCCGAGGTCCCGCCGTCGGGCAAACGCTCCGACGGATAGCGGTAGCTCAGCTCGCCGAGCCTGAAGTCGCAGCGCCTCGCGATATCGAGCGTGCGCTCCAGCGCCTCGGGATCGTCGGCGAACAGCGAGGCGATCAGCGCCGGGGACTTGATGTAGTGCTCGGCGTTGGGGCGGATCCGCCGGCCGGCTTCGGTCAGTGAGACGCCGTGACGGATGCAGGTCAGGACGTCCTGCAGCGGCCGGCGCGCCGGAGTGTGGTACAGCACCTCCACCGCGGCGACGCGCGGCAGCCCCAGGCGCCCGGCGCGCCGTCGCAGCCGATCCTCCCGCCGGCTTTCCTCCGCCACGCGGTGACGGGCGACCAGCGCGCAGAGCCGATCGCCGAACGCCTCCTTCAGCCCGCCGGCGATCCGTTCGAGGTCTCCCTCCTCGGCGGCCGCGAGCCGGCTGCGGGCGCCGCCCCACAGCGCGAACAACCCCTCGGCGCGAAGTCCGATCCGACGCCAGCTCGCCCGGGGGCGGCCGCGGGGCGAGCCGAGACGGGCGTCGCTGATCAGGCGGCAGAGATTGGCGTAGCCCGTCCGGTCGGCGGCCAGCAGCACGATCGTCGAACCGTCCTCGGCGGTCATCTCGGAGCCGACGATCAGTTTAACTCCGAGCCGCTCGGCCTCCAGCCAGGCCCGCACGACGCCGTACACGCCGTCGCGGTCGGTCAGCGCGATCGCCGGCAGCCCGAGCCTGTGCGCCTCGGAGACCAGCTCGTCGGGATGGCTGGCACCCTCGAGAAACGAGAAGTTGCTCTTGCACCACAAGGGGGCGTACGAGCTCGCGCCATACATATGTACAGTTTAACGCATGGAACGGACGAATCCAGACGAGATCGGTCGACGCCGCCTTTTTCGCGAAACGGCTGCTGCCTCGTCAACTCGAAAACATCGGGCCGTCGAGGGACTACTCTATCGCGCTTTCGGTCTCGCACCCGAAGTGGATCACGAGCCCGGCGTCCTCGACGCTCTGGAACCACTCGCAAGTCTGTGGACAGACGTAGATCATCGTCGGGTCCTCGGGGTCGTCGTAGTACCAGCCGTGGGAGACCTCGTCGCACTGCTCCGGGCCTTCCACGTAGCCCACGAAGTACGACTCGCCGCCGTCGTAGATGAACTCCACGTTGACCTTGTCCGGGTCGAGGGTCTCGCCGGGCGGAGGCTCGGGGATCTCCCACTCGCACGAAATCTCCGAGGAGCCGACCACGGCTCCGGCGATCGCTTCAAACACCGGCGCGAAGTCCTGCTCGCACAGATCCCCCGATACCCCGTCGGTCATCGAGACCAGCTCCTTGTACGGAGCACCCTCGCCCCCAGGCGCCGCGAACTCGCAGCACGGCTCGCTGTCGCTGATCGCGCAGGCATCCTCCTTGCTCAGGTAAGAGAAGATTCCGTGGAAGAAATATCCCTCGAGCATCGGATCGAGCGCGGTCAGCGCCGCGTCGAAATCCGCGGCGGCGGTCTCGTCGGTGTCGTCCGATATCACGACGAAGTGCTTGGTCGCGCCGGGTCGCATCATCCCGTGCCAGCCCAGGTCGGTGTGCGGGTTGTCGTCCTCGTACGTCTCCAGGATCCACTGCAGCCCCTTCACGCTCGGGACGCGGGTCGAGAGGTGCAGGTAGTGCGGCAGGTTGGTGTCGTCCGAGACCGGCCCGTCCAGGGAATCACCCTCGCAACCGTCCTCGGCGCCGAAAGGTGGCTCTATGCAGATTCCGTAGAACTCGTTGTCGCCACCCCCCGAGTTGCCGCAGTCTCCCGGAATGCAGGAGATCAAGACGATCTGGGGATCGATGCCGGCATCGAAAATGGTCTGCGAGAACTCGTTCATGTTGGCGCGAACCGCCGCGATCTCGTCCTCCAGGCTCGGCGAGTTGTCGATGGGGAACACGATATCGGCGGGCTGGCAGGTGTTGCTCGCCCCCTCGGTCACCGACGTGCAGTCCTCGAACGGATCGTCGTCCACTCCCGTGTCGCTGTCGCTGTCGCTGTCGCTGTCGCCGTCCGCGTCGCCGTCCGTGTCGCCGTCGGAGCCGCCGTCGACCTGGGCCACCGTCTTGCTCTCGTCGGTGCAGCCGGCCGCTACCAGAACGGCGGCCAATGCGATCAAAGTCGACCTCGCGATGCTGTTCTTCATCTCTCGTCCTCCCTGGACCGAGGATTTTCGGCCTTTTCCGCGCGCTACACGCATATTCGTACCTCTTGCTATTCAAAGTGTAGCGCCGCTCGCATTCGGGACGTCTATTTTTCAGGTTCATCCGGATCCAGCCGTTTTCATCTCCGCGTCCGTGCGATCGCGGTAGGGACGGCCCTTAGGGCCTGCGGAAAAATAACATGCCAGTTTGAGTAGATTATCTAACCGTGT
>CAZHCG010000012.1:0-49039 GCA_964530995.1 uncultured Myxococcales bacterium | reverse complement strand
GCGGCGATTGAAGTATCGGTGGGCATCTTCTCTCGCTGCACGGCGTATACCGTGCCGCCTTTTCTCAGCGCATGGATTGCGGCCAGATTCAGCAGGTCGCCGTCTCCGGACGACGCTCTGTCATGAAGGTCCAGAGTGTCGTTTTCGGGATCGAAGCGACCCCAGCGTTGTGTTCCCGTCTTTACGAACAGGTGCTTGACCCGGCCGTTGACCGCGGCCGGTAAGATTTTCCTCAGGTCGTTGGATGCGTTGCTCGTTTCCGCCAGCCGGCGATAGTGCTGGGCTGCGCTTTCGACCTCCTTTTCGAAATGAGGCTCGACCAGCGCCCAGGCCCGGCGGTGCAGCTCCGAGGGTTCCAGGTCGTCGGGATTGGTCTTCACGGCCGAATCGCAGATTCTCCTGTGGCCGGTCACTTCTCCGAAGACGGCGACCAGCTCGTCGAGACCGGCGAGGACCAGCATCGCATCCGGATTGCCGATCTCCCTTTTCAAGGCGTCGTCCATGTCCTGACAGTAGCGCACCACCTGGATCCCGGTCTCGTCTCCGGCTGCTCCCTGGCCGTGATACATCGCGCGGCGCCGGTTCGATCCGTCCCCGCTTCTCGTTCCGGTGTGGAACTGGACCTGTTTTTGGATTTCGTCGTACCTGAGGGTGTCCTCGACACCGGAAGGGAAAGAGTCGGTCTCCAGCTCTCTCACCCGCTGAAAAGTGCACTCCAGGAGACGCACGCGCTTCAAAGACATGGCGAGGACGAAAAAGACCGACTCTTTTTGCAGCAGCGAGATCAAGGGCTTGATGTGAAAACGGTCCGCCACCACCACCAGGTCGTCGCAGCGGATCGGCAGGCGGAAGCAATGGAAGGTGTCCGGGGTGATGAACACCGCGAGACCGTCGCTCTGATTGCTCCAGAACGGCGTGTCCTCCAGCAGCTTGCGGGCTGGTTTCAGCATTGGCTCCGCAGCGGCGCCCACGCCCTGTGCTCTCCAGAGGTTCTTGGCTTCGCTCAGGGCGTTCTTGAACCGGATTTGATTGCGCTGGGTCGCGTCACCGGTCGGATGGGTCGGGATGTAGAGAGATAGTACGCGTTCACCTCGATCCTCGATCAGCATTTTTAGATCGTCTGCTGTGAATGTTTCCATCGACAACCTCCCACGCGGCGTCTCGGACAAGGAGCCGAGAGCCGACTGCTTTGCGCTTCCGGATCCACAGTCTCAACATAGTACCCGTGCCGGAAGCCGCAAATGCCGTGGCGGCTCGAATGATTTCGGGTCAGTCGGAATCGCTGTCGTCTTCCGGGCGCTTCGGCGTGGTTTCCTTTGCGCCGGCCCCGACGGGTTTTCTGCGGGGGGCCGAGCGCCACAGCGCTTCGTGGCTGTAGGAGCGCCAGCCCCAGCGCGCCCAGCGGATCAGGCTCCAGGCCAGCCACAGCGACCACAGCAGCATGATCAGCTTCCAGATCAGGCTCGGCGCGCTGAGCACCCAGGGAGAGGGCAGGGCGCTGTCGATCCTGTCCGTGTACCACCTCAAAGCGGTGTCGTTGCTGTCGCAACCGGCGACCTGCATGTCGGGCTGAACGGCGAGCCCGGTGTATACCGCCACCACCAGGCAGATCAGAGCCACCGCGGTCCAGACGCCGAAGACGACTTGCAGCATGTTGTGCACCACGAAGTTGCGCGGAGGGCTGCGACGTCGCCAGGACAGGGCGAAGAACCAGCCGACCACGATCAGCGAGACCGCGACCGGGACCTGGGTCAGACCGAGCGCGAGCAACGCCCACTGCCATCCTTTCAACGGGCTGAGAGGAACCCGTCCGAGAATCACCGCGGCCAGCAGGATCGACAGCAGAAATCCCCAGAACAGCACGGCCGGGCCCCAGTCGGGACCGCCGGCCCACAGCAGCCAGCGATCGCCCGGAAGCTCCAGCACGACCGAGACGTTGGCGGCCGTCCCTCCCAGCGATATCTGGGGAACCCGGTAGAGCGACGTGATTCCTCCCGGTTGCTGCCACTCGATTTCTACTTGCTGAGAGCCGGGCTGGAGCGTTACCTCGACCTGCCTGCCCTGCTGTCGGAACGGCTGTTTTTTGCCGCTCACCGCCAGCGACTGAATGGAGGCCTTCTCGGGCAGGCCGATCCTCTGCTCTCCCCCTCGACTGGAGCGCACTCTCAGCGACAGCTCGGCGCTGACGAGCCGCATGCCCGGCGAGATCTTCAGACGAGCCGCGTCGACTGTCGTCGATCGCCCCTCCGCGCCGGGCGGACGCATCAGGTCGAGCTTCAGCTGTTCCCCCGGCCAGGGACGGAACATCGGCTCCAGGCGGCCGCCTTCCACGTGGTGGACCGGCGGCACTCCCCGGTGATCGCACTGCCAGATCGGGCTGCAGCGCAGAACCCAAATTTCGGACCAGCGCTTGCCCCGCGGCGCGGTCAATTCGATCTCGTCGGCCTCCGCGAGTGTCGACGACCAGCTCAACAGATCATCGTCTCGACCCAGTGAGACGACCACCTCTCCGGACTCGACCTGGAGCTCGGATTCGGTCACGGACTCTCCGCTCAGCAGCGGAATCTTGACCATCAGCGGCGACCCGGTCGGGCTGACCCGGCGGACCTCGGTGTGCACCAGCCACGGGATGCCCAGGTCGAGCGTGCGTCTCACCTCCAGCCAGGGCGGGTATGAGCGCTCGTCCAGGCCGGTTTCGGTCTCCCCGTCGGCGGTGTCGTCGTCGTCGTGTCCGGCCAGGCGCGTTAGCTGTACCGAGCGCTCGGCGCGGCCGTCGGGCCGCACGCCCTCCACGTTCCAGCCTTCGGCGTCGACGGTCACCCGGTGCGGTGTCTCTCCGAACTCGAGGGTCACGGCGTCGCCGGCGGGAACCGGTCCGGCGATCTCGATCGAGTGCGGGCCCGGCTCGAGCCGCACGTGCAAGAAACCGTCTTTCCAAAGAGCGATTGCAGTGGTCCGGCGGCCGTCTACCAAGACCTCGCCCGGCACCCAGTTGCGCGCCGGCCCGGGAATGCGCCAGCTGGATTCGTCTCCGGCGTGAACGTCGCCCGCGAGACGAATTTCGTCGCCGGCGACATCGATCTCCAACAGCGAAGTGCTGACGCAGTCGGGACGGCACTCCGCCGCGCGGGTCAGGCGCCCTGCCAGCTCGGCCAGCACGCTCTGCTCCGGAATCTCGGTCGCCCGCGCCGTGCCCGGCTGCAGGAAAGCCCCCAGCAGCACGGCTCCCGCGGCCGCCGCGGCGGAGGTCTTGCGCCGCCGGCCGCCGGCCTCGTCCTTCGCGGTCGGCTCCGGTCCGGATCCCGGCTTGCGCCCGCGGGGTTTCAGCCCCTCGCCGATCAACCGCACCGCCAGCAGCACCAGCAGCGCCACGCGGAGCAGGGAAAGCACCAGGTTGGCAGTCGGAGACATCAGGTAGAGGCGGATGCCGTGCTCCTCGTCCACGGGACCGGACCAGCCCAGATCCCAGCTGCGCCAGCGCCAGCGGGGCACTCCGGGGCCGGTCTGCACGACGGCCTTGGGATCCTGCTGCAACGCGCTCCGCCAGAGGCCCAGCGACTCGGCGGCGTAGGAGCCGGCGGTCCGGCTGTCCGGGCCGGCGCGCAGCTTGCCCGCCTTGCGCTTGCGCTTGACCGGGTCCTGCTTCTTGGCGTCTTGTTCTGTTTCGCCTTCGATTATCTGGACGGCCGCCGGCTCGGCTTTCGTCTCGAGCGAGACGGTGCGGTCCGTCACCCCCGCTGCCGTCTCCTCGTCGGCCATCGCCGCGAGATCAATCGCCGCCGACCCGCTTCCTTTCTCGTCGATCTGCGGATAGAGGCCGGTGCGCACCTGGCCGACGGTGTAAGGAACCAGCATCATCACCAGCGCGACCGCGCCGACCCACCAGCAGATCCGGTTGGCGATCCGCAGCTTGCCTTCGGGAATCACCTCCAGCAGGGCGAGGAAGATCAGCAAAGCGATCCAGGCGAAGATCCAGAGGCCGAACGGGTAGTCGGGGCTCTGGTGGAGCAGGGCGAAGGCCACCAGCCCGATCAGGCCGTACCACCAGCGCGTCAGCCGGCCGATCGCCAACGCGACGAGCAGCACGAAGAAGAAGCTGAACAGGTCCCACTCTTCCCACCAGGTTCCGGGCAGCTCGTCGACGCCGCGCGCCGAGAGCAGCGTCCAGCCGGGCGGCAGGTGCAGAGTGGCTCGCAGCGACTGGACGTCCTCCGACCATCCCACCGCGGGGAGCTGTCTCGAGTCGCCCTCCAGGCGCCACTCCGCGACCATCGAGAGATCCTCGCGACGCAGCTCCACGCCGGGCTCGGAGCTGTCGGGGTTGGAGGTGATCAGCTGGTCCTCGCCGTCGACCGCCGCGTGCCCCAGCTCTCCGGGCGGCGCCAGGTCGAGACGCCAGGTGCGGTTCAGCTCGCCGCTGAAACGGTCGCGGATCGTGTATCCGGCGCCGTCGAGATCCAGCCAGATCTCGCGCGCCAGCGAGATGTCGTCCGGCGGAGGATCGGGCTCTCCGCGACGCTTGGTCTCGAACGTCAGCTCCCGCCCGGGCGTGAGCAGAAAGGCCGGCAGCTCGCTCCACTCCTCGGGAAGGCTGGTGCGCGCCGGGTCGATTCCCGGCGCACCGGAGATCACGACCTGCCGCAGCTCTTCGTCGGCCTGCCAGACCCACACCTCCTGCTCCGGCCACTCGACCGCCGCCGAATCGTCGGCGTCCCGCTTCGGCATCGCCAGCGCGCCGGGCGCTCCGTCCGTCAGCGCCACGATCTCCACGCGGTGTGTGCCGGCCCGGATCTGAGCTCTCAAACGGCCTTCTCCGTCGACTCGCGCCGGCACCTCGGAGACGACCTCCAGCGGCGTGGTCTGCTCGAGCAGGACCGGCCCCAGGTCGACCTGGCGGGAGCGGCCGGCTGCGCGCAGCACGATCCGGGTCTCGACCTTCAGCGGGACTCGGTCCTCGATACGGCGGAAGACCTCCAGACCCAGCTGCTCGGTCTCCGGCTCCGCTCTGCCGCCGCCCTGCAGCCAGACCAGGCCGCCGGCGTCGCGTCGCGGGAACGGCACCGGCTCTCCGTCGACGCTCAGATCTATCAGCGCCGTGCTGCTCGGGACGCGGATTCCCTCGGGCAGCTCCGGCCAGATCAGCTCGCCGGTGATGCACGCCTCTCCCGGGGAGAGACGGACCACGGGTAGCCCCTCTTTCTCCAGCACGGCCGCCGGCCGGCCGTTCAGCTTCACCGCCTGCGGCCAGTGGGAGTCGTCGCCGGGCAGGGCGAAGAGAAGGGTCCTGTCGGTCACGACCCGCTGCTCGAAGCTGCCTCCGTCGCGGCGCAGGTCGAGCTCGAGATCGCCGGGCCAGGCGCAGATCGCCTCGTCCTCGATCACGGGGCAGGCGTGCTCGGGCACGCTGTCCAGCACCCAGGGAACCCAGGGCATCAGCGCGGGCGGAAGCTCGGAGACGGGGAACGGCTCGGCCGCGGCGGGGCCGGCGGAGCCGATCGTCGCGAGCGCCGCGAAGGCGCACAAGAGCGGAGCTGGCGCGAATCTAAGTCGCATGGCGACCATCCTCCAGGCAACGGCGTTTACCAGACGCGAGACTAAACCGTGACGCTCGAGCCCGCCCCGGTATTTCACGAGGATCAATCTTCGCTCGCTTCGAGCCATTTGGCAAAGCCGGCGAGAGCCCGAGAGCGGTGGCTGATCCGGTTCTTGATCTCGTTTCCCAGCTCGGACAGGGTGCGGTCGTAGCCCGCGGGAACGAAGATCGGGTCGTAGCCGAAGCCGTTCGTTCCGGCGGGACGAAAGGCGATGCTGCCTTCGAGCGTTCCGTGAAAGGTGACCGGCTCGGAGTCGGGAACGACAAAGGCCAGCACGCATTGAAAACGGGCGGTCCTGGCTTCGCCGGGGGCGCCGAACAGCTCGGTCAGCAGCCGCTGATATCTCGCTTCGTCGTCGAGGTTCTTGCCGCCGTAGCGCGCGGAGCGCACTCCCGGACGGCCGTCGAGGAGGTCCACCTCCAGGCCGGAGTCGTCCGCAAGCGCCGGTTCGCCTCCGAGACCGGCGGCGGCCTCGGCCTTGGAGATCGCATTTTCGGCGAAGGTCTCGCCGTCCTCGGGGACGTCCAGCCTCAGGTCGCTTTGCGCCGCCGAGACCACCGATATTCCCCTCGGCTCCACCAGCGCCCTGATCTCCGCGATCTTGCCGGGGTTGCCGCTGGCGACGATGATGGATTTCGGCTTCATGCGTCCTTCCCGGCAGATTCCATCAAAGTTGCCAGCTCCACGCCGGCCCGCTCCAGCGTCTCGCGCTGGATGCGGCAGAGCTCTTCGACAGCGCGAAGCGACGCGGCGACCATCGCAAAGAGGCGTTCGGGGTCGAAGGTCTCCTTTTCCGCGGTACCCTGCACCTCGACGATCCCGCCCGAGTCGTCGGCGGCGACGTTGAGATCGACCTCGGCGTTGGAGTCCTCCCCGTAGTCCAGGTCGACCAGCGTGGTCCCTCCGACGACGCCGGCGCTGACCGCCGCGATCTGGCGCTCGAGTGGTCTAGGCTTGGCCCGCTGCGCCCCGACCATTTTCGCCAGCGCGATCGCCAGCGCGACGAATCCGCCGGTGATCGAGGCGGTCCGGGTTCCGCCGTCGGCCTGCAGCACGTCGCAATCCACGGTGATCGTGTTCTCTCCGATTCGCGCCGGCCGGACCGCGGCTCGCAGCGAGCGGCCGATCAGGCGCTGGATCTCCTGGGAGCGTCCCGACGGCCAGCGGCCGAACTGCCCCTCTCTGCGACCGCGCCGGGCGTTGGCGCGCGGCAGCATCGCGTACTCGGCGGTGATCCAACCGCGGCCCTTGCCCCGCATCCAATCCTTGACTCCGTGCTCCACCGAGGCGGCGCACACGACGCGCGTGTCGCCGAACTCGACCAGCGCCGATCCCTCGGGGTGCTTGAGGAACCCGGGCTCGATGCGGACCGGGCGCAGCTCCAGCTCAGCTCTCTTTTTTCTCCCCATCGTCTCCCTCCTCGCCGCGCTTGGAAAGCGCTGTCGGCAAAACGACAACGAATCGGCTGCCCCCGCCCGCCGATTCGTTGTTCTCGTAGTGGACGTCCCCCCCGTGCGCCAGCGCGATCTGGCGCACCATCGGCAGCCCCAGGCCGGTGCCGGAGCTTTTTGTCGAATAGAAGGTCTCGAAGATCTGCTCGCGGTTCTTCTCCGGAACGCCGGGTCCGTCGTCGCTCACCGAGAGATGGGCTTCCGCTCCCCGGCGAATCGTATCGACACGAATCTCTCCGGAATCTTCCAGGGCCTCGGCGCTGTTGCGCAGCAGGTTGATCAGCGCGCGCCGGACCTGCCCGCCGTCGATCGGGATCGACTCCAGCCCGGATCCCAGCGAGGTATCCAGTCGGACATCGCGAGCTTCGATCTCCGGCCGCATGAATCCGACCGCGTCTTCGACCACCTCGTTGAGATCCGTCGGCTCCAGGCTCGGGGCGGGCAGCCTCGCGAATCGCAGGTAGGCCTCGGTGATGTCTGTAAGGCGCTCGATCTCCTCCTGGATCGCGCGCAGCAGCCCCCTGGCCTCGGCGGGCTCGGAAGCCTCGCCCCCGCTCAGCTCCTCTTCCAGCAGGTCGGCGTTGAGGCCCAGCGAGGAGAGCGGATTGCGGATCTCGTGGGTCACCTGCGCCGCCATCTTGCCGGCCGTCGCCAGCCGCTCGGAGCGGATCAGGCGCTTGTCGCGCTCGGCGAGCGCGTCGGTCATGCTGTTGAAGTCGGAGGCCAGGGCACCGATCTCGTCGGCGCGGGCCACCTCGGTGCGCGTGCTCAGATCGCCGCCCGCGACTCGCGCCACGGCACGCTGCAGGTCGCGCAGCGGGAGCAGCAGCCGATTGGTGGTGAAGACGACCGCGACGCCCGTCAGCGCGGCCATCAGCGTCAGCAACGCGAGACCCCAGGTGGCGCGCCCTCCGTACACCTCGGCGTTGTCTGCGACCTCGGTGATGTGGCCCTCGACTTCTTCCCCGATGCCGGCCAGAACCCTGTCCAGCAGTCGCTCGGAACGCTTGAGATCCTCGATCAGCAAGCGGGCCCGGTGCTCCCGGCCGCTGTCCATCAGCCCGTACAGCTCGGAGAACTTGCGTTCGTTGGCCCGGTAGCGGCTTCTGACCTGCTCCAGCCTCCGTCCCATCTCGGAGAGGAACTCGGCCTCGTCTTCCGGGATCTCCCGCTCCATCGGCTCGTCGATCAGGCGGATCAGCCTGTTGAGCACCACCGGTCGGTAGCGGCGCGCGGCGTCGATCCAGCCGCGGGTGACGGACTGGTCGGGCTCGTCGGCCAGCCGGTCCATCAGCGTGTTGAACACGAGCTGAGTGGCGCGGATGTCCGAGGTGCCGAGCGTCAGCGGGAGATAGGTGGTGTTGATCAGCGACAGATCGGCCACGGTGCTGCGGTACAGCACGATGCTGTAGGCCAGCAGCACGGAGAAGGCGGTGACCATGGTCAGCAGGCCGGCGACGACGCGGTTTCGCACGGAGAAACGGGGACGCGTGGTGTGCGAATCGCCGTGCTGGAGTCGGCGGCCCATCTCAGTCGGGAACCGGAATGCCGCGGTCCACGCAGTCCGCGCGATACTCGTCGATCGCCACCAGGAAAGCGTTCACGATATTCGGGTCGAACTGCGTTCCCGAGCAGCGCTTCAGCTCGGCGATCGCCACGGAGTGCTCCATCGCGCGCCTGTACGCTCGGCTCGATGTCATCGCGTCGTAGGCGTCGGCCACCGAGAGGATGCGCGCCAACTTGGGAATCTCCAGCCCCTCGAGACCCAGCGGGTAGCCCTTGCCGTCCCAGCGCTCGTGGTGGAGGTGGACGCCGGGGATCAGCGGCTGCAAAAACTCGATCGGCTCGAGGATCTCCTTGCCGAAGGTGGGGTGGAGCTTGAAGATCTCGTACTCCTCGTCGGTGAGCTTGCCCGGCTTGTTGAGATTGGCGTGGCAGCCCAGCTTGCCGATGTCGTGCAGCATTCCGGCCTGGGTGATCAGCTCGACGCGCTCGGGGGGCTCTCCCAGCTCCGCGGCACAGATTCGCGCGTAGACCGTGACGCGATCGGAGTGACCCGCCGTGTACTTGTCCATCGCCTCCAGCGCCCTGGCCAGTCCCTGGATCGTCTGGCGGAAGGTGAGCTGCAGGTTGTTGTACAACCGCGCGTTGTCGATCGCCGCGGCGGCGCGGGAGCCCAGCATGTTGAGCAGCTTGCGCTGGCCCTCCATGAAGCGCACCCCCAAGGTCGAGGAGTGGGCCGCCAGCAGGCCGATCGTGTGTTGGCGCGCTACCAGCGGCACGCACATGAAGGTGCTGATATCCCTGGGCGGATTGCTGAAGTACGCGCGGGATTCGGCGTCGGCGGCCAGCACGATGTTGTCCTGCTCGATCTCGCCCAGGATCTTTTCCAGGTCGATCGTTCCCTCGGTCACGCCGGGCGGAGCGTCGGGATGAACCAGGTGGCCGTAGAGGCGCAGCTCGGAGCCGGGAGCCTCCTCCAGGTAGATTCCGGCGAAGTCGCAGCCGATCTCGTCGACGGTCGCGCGCAGCGCCGAGTCGACCACCTCTTCCAGGGAGAGGGTCGCCTGGAGCTTCTCCGAGAGCTCGTGCAGCGAGATGATCTCCTTGAGCCGGATGTTCTCCGAGATCAGCCGTTGCTTCTCGATTCCGCGCTGGACGATGTGGACGACCTCCTCGACCTTGAACGGCTTGAGGATGTAGTCGTAGGCGCCTTTCTTCATAGCCTCGATCGCGGTCTCGACCGTGCCGAACCCGGTCATGATCACGGTCAGCACCCCTTCGTGCTGGGACTGGACGTTCTCCAGCAGCTCCAGGCCGCCCATGTTCGGCATCTTGAGATCCGAGATGACGAGGTTGAAGCGCTCTTCGTCCAGGCGCTCCATGGCGGTCACGCCGTCCGGAGCCGTGGTGACCTTGAAGCCCTCGAGCGTCAGGAAGTCGGCCAGGATCTCGCGGATGACCTTCTCGTCGTCCACCACGAGAACCCGCGGGGTGAGGCTGGGCCGGCTGGATTTTCCGGGTCGATTCGGCACGTGGTCAGCTCCTCCTCGCTGCCCGGCGTTTCTCCGGTCGCGATTCCGCGACGTCCGGCCGAGTCTGCCCCGAAAATGACGTCACCATGGGCCGCATTCAGTCTTCGACACCCTCGAGGTACCTCGAGCGGAAGTGCGCGATTCCCTTCTCGGCGATTTCGTACTCGTAGATGGTGCCGGTTCCGGCCAGACGCGTGTGAACCACGACCTTGTTCTCCAGGCGCATGCGAATCACCTTGCGCACGTTCTCCTGGCGGATGACCAGGCCGATCCGCTCTCCGTGCGCCGAGATCTCCTTGGCCGAGAGGGGACCGAGATCCCGCTGACCGGCGTCCCAGAGAATGGCCAGCACCTTGAAGGCCTGCTTGCGCTTGTTGCCGGGCACGGAGATGGCAGCGGCGAGCATCGGATCGGGTTCGAGCAGGTCCCCCGTTCGTTCCTCCGCCTGGTCTGCTTTCTCGGGCGGGCTTTGCTCCTCGTCGGTTTTCTCGGTCTCGCTCGCGTTTTTCTTCTCCTCGTCCGGAGCCGGTTCGTCCCGCCCCCCGGGCTCGGTCGACATCTCTTCGCCGCTGGCGCTCGCCGGGCTCTCGAGGTCGTCGGATCGCTTGCCCATTCCCCAGTAGTGCTCGGCGAGATCCAGCAGCTCCTCGGCGAGATCGGCGGCGATCAACCGCGGTTGCTTGAGAGGCCCCGGGGTTTCTCTGACCTTGTGTATTAGGAATCGAATCATCGATCCAGTTCCTTCCCGTCGCTCGAACGAGCGCACATGGTCGCATGGTGCCATCTTATTGCGAGGATATCCAAGTCATTTTTGGAAGCGGTTTGATTGTTGCGCATGCCGAACGGTTAGCAATGGGGCAATATTTCAAAGATGTCATTACCATGAGTTATAAAATTTAATGTTAAACTTCAAATTCCGGCGCCTGGCCAGAAGTCCCGAATATTGCCGGTAGTAGTTTCGATTACAGAACGACCGGATTCGCTCGGCTCTGCTCCGGGCGGGATTGTCGGGTCGTCCTCTTTCGAGGCCCCGGCCAGTGCTTCGGCCGCTGCGGCGCTTCCCTCCGCGATCGCGCGCCGGTCGTAACCACCTTCCAGGAACGCCGTGATTCGCCCGCCGCACAGAGCGCGGGCCAGGTCGCGAGCGCGTTTCGCCAGCGATCCGAAGGCCGCGGTGGTCAGCTCGTGTCCGGCGAGGGGGTCGCGGCTGTCGGCGTCGAAGCCCAGTGCGAGCAGGATGTGATCCGGGGCGTGCTCGGCCACCAGCGGAGCGATCACGCGCTCGAAACAGGCCAGGTAGTCGCCGTCGCGCGCTCCGCGGGGAAGCGGGAAGTTCACCGTGCTCCCCGGAGCGGCATCCCCCCCCAGCTCCTCGGAGCGGCCGCTGCCGGGGAAGTGCGGCCACTGGTGGATCGAGCAGAGCAGGACCCTGGGATCGTTCCAGAAGGCGTCCTGCGTACCGTTGGCGTGGTGGACGTCCCAGTCGATGATCGCGACGCGCCGCGCTCCCCCCTCCAGCAGCGCGGCGGCGGCCACGGCGATGTTGTTGAAGATGCAAAAGCCCCGCGGACGGCGCCTTTCGGCGTGGTGCCCCGGAGGCCTGACGACCGCCCAGCCCCAGTCGACCTCGCGCGAGTGGACGGCGGCCGCCAGGTCGATCCCGCCTCCCGCCGCGAGCAGAGAGGCCCGGCGCGATCCGGCGGAGAAGAAGGTGTCCGGGTCGAGGAAGCCGGAGCGATTCTCCATGGCGTCCAGCACCATCTCCACGTAGTCTTGGTCGTGGACGAACACCAGCTCGTCGGAGCGCGCCGGTCGAGCCGGTATTCGCGTCGCCCCGTCGAGCAGCCCGGCGTTTCGCAGACCGTCCAGCACCGCGTCCAGCCGCTCCGCGTTCTCGGGGTGCGGAAAGGGCGAGCGATGATCCCGAAAAGCATCGTCGAAAACCAGTCCGAACCGCATCGGAATCTCTCCTCGTGCAAGCCGACCGCCTTGACGCGACCAGACTTCGGATGATACTGAAACCCGTTCCGAATCAAAACGCTTTTCCAACACGAGGAACCGGGTAAGCCCGGCAGAAGGAGCATGAGATGCGCGCGAAGATAATCATACCGAACCTTCTCGCAGTGCTGATCATGGGGCTGGCCGCATTTTTCTACCTGCGGTTCGATTTGACCGAGCGGGCTTCCGAGAAGATGTCTCAGCGCCTGGAGCTGACGGCGACTCTGTTCGATCGCTCCGAGGTCTACCGCGGTTTCGAGATGCTCAACTCCGTGCGGAGCATGGCGATGAGCGACGACGTGGCCCAGGCCTTCTCCAAGGTAGACATCGAGCCCGCGGAGGGGGGGGGGGAAGAGGAGCAGCTCGAGGCGCGAATTCGCGACGAGTGGTTCCGCAAGTCGGTGCGCGCCGTCTCCCTCTGCGACTCGCTCTGGAAAGAGCGCGAGGGCAACAGCCCGGAGCTGGTCTTCCTCACCGATCGCAAGGGAGTAGTGCTGGCCCGCAACACCAGCCCGCGGGCCTGTCCGGTGGGCCACGACGTGTCCGAGGCGATCCCGGCGGTCTCCAGCGCGCTCGAGGGCGAGAGCCAGTACATGGTCTGGTCAATCGACAAGTCGCCGTTCGCCAAGAAGGGCGGGACGACATGCGCGCTGATGAACACCGGGCTGCTGGAGCTGGCGGCCGCGCCGGTCTGGGCCGACGACGAGGTCATCGGCGCGCTGGTGATCGGTTTCGAGATCTCGAACGGCAGCGCCACGGAGAAGTCCGAGGAGATCGGATTCGACCTGGCGGTGCTGACCGACGGACGCAACGTGTACAGCTCCTCGTTCACCAACGATACGCTGCGCGAGAACCTGGACGAGGCGCTGAAGAGGCACGGCGACAAGATCGACGCGGCGATCGACTCCGGCAAGGACTCCGACCTGTTTCCGATCGAGGTGGTCGAAGAGCCGTTCATCGCCGTGGTCACGCCGGTCGAGAACGCACAGAAATCCGATCGGATCGCCAACGTGATTCTCGGCTCGATCGACGAGGCGAGCGCTCACACGTCGGTTCTCTACTGGATCCTGGCCCTGACAGGCCTCGCCGGCCTGGCGGTGATCGTGATCGGAGCGTTGCTCGGCGGCGCCTTCATCCGGCCGGTGGTTGAGATAGAGGAAGGTTTGCTCAAGGTGATCAACGGCGAGTTCCGCTATCGCTTCGACGTGAAGTCCGCCGAGGTCGGCGGCCTGAGCTACCGGATCAACCAGCTGATCGGCGTGCTGACGGGCGAGGAGGAAGAGGGCGACGACGAGTCGTAGGTCGGGGCAGGGCGGCAAATCGCCGCGAGGTGGCATCATGAAACTCTTCGATTTTCTCTCCGGCGAGAAACGGCACGCACGGCGGATAGACCGCCTCATCCGGCGGGCCAACAACAAGCACACGCCCAAGGACTACAGGCAGATCGCGCTCAACGACCTGATCGCCAATGCCAGGAAGGGCGACGATGTCGCGCTGCGCGGGATGATCCAGCGCTTCTCGGTCAACGCCGAGCCGTCGATCGAGGACGAGCGCGAGAAGGAGTGGATCTGCGACGCGCTGATCGATTTCGGAGACAAGGCCCTCCCGCAAGTCAAGCGCGCCATGCGGTCGGCGGAGAGCGTCAACTGGCTCCAGCGCGCGCTGCGCAACATCGTCAGCGAGGACGAGTACCGAGAGGAGCTGCTCGACATCCTTTCCGATTTCGACACGGAGTACGAGCGCAATCCGGATCGCAAGCAGCAGATCATCATGGCGCTGGCCGAGATTCCGCGCCGGGAGGTCGCCGAGGCGCTGGTGCGTTTCCTGGAGGACGTCGACGAGACGGTTCGCTTTCAGACGGTCGCGGCGTTGACCCTCCAGGGCGACGAGCTGGCGCGCGAGCCGTTGCTCGAGACGATGTGCGAGGACGAGAGCATCCGGGTGCGCAACGAGGCGGTCGCGGCTTTCGCGGATCTCGGCTGGTCCACCACGGGCTACAAGAAGAAGGTGGACGCGATTCTACCCG
Organism: uncultured Myxococcales bacterium; assembly: GCA_964530995.1. Lineage (GTDB taxonomy): Bacteria > Myxococcota_A > Polyangia > JAAYKL01 > JAAYKL01 > CAZHCG01. The sequence continues at coordinate 34,935 of CAZHCG010000012.1, read as the reverse complement.
CCGGTTTCAAGCAGGGCAAAAGCGGCAAAATCGTCAAGCTTGGAAAAGATTGACCGCTGCTCCAGGCCGAAACCCCATCGATTTCGACTCTCTTGTAGATAGTTGCACAAGTTGTCGTAACCGGGGTTTACATACGGCTTTCGTTTCTCTAGAATCCTCAGCTATTACGTGTCTCTACGAAACAGGAGCGTGCTCATGGGCAAGAAGCTGGTTTTGGGCGTCTGCGCGCTCGCGACTCTCCTCACATCCACGGGGATGAAGTGCAGTCGCGAGCACGTACACTCGGTGGAAATGATGAATCAATGCGTCGAGTACCACAGGCGCAAGCTGTACCCGCAGGCGATTCGCGATTGCAGCAAGGCGGTGAGCCTCGATTCCGAAAACGTCGAGGCGCACCACAACCTCGCGCTCGTCTACATGGAGACGAAAGAGTACGAGCAGTCGGCGCGACACCTGCAAAAAGCGATTGCGCTCGAGGGCGACAACGCGATGTACCACTACCAGCTCGGCGAGGTCTACCAGTGGATGAGCAACTGGGATCGCGCCGCGGAGGCGTTGCAGAAGGCCATCGAAACCGATGCGACGCTCTACAAGGCGCACTACCGCCTGGGGCGTGTCTACGAGTCGATGGACGAACCGGAAAAGGCGCTGCAGAAGTACACCGACGCGCTGGATCGCAACGGAAAGTTCTTCGACGCCTACCGCGAGCTGGGATCTCTGTATCTCGACTACGGTTTTCTCGAGCAGGCCGAGCAGGTGTTCAGGGAAGGGCTCAAGGCGCTGGAGGGCCGCGGCGAGGAGCTGGCGGTGATGTACCACCTGCTGGGAGTCGTGCTCACCGAGCGCAAGCAGTACGAGCAGGCGGTCGACGAGTTCCGCGCCGCGCTGGAGCTCAAGCCGAACATGGGGGACGCCATGTTCAGTCTCGGTTGGGCGTACTCCTACATCAACAAGGAGAACGCCAGGATCTGGCTCGAGAAATTCGTGCAGCAGGCAAGCCAGAAGACGCGGCCGGACTACCTTTCGGCCGCAAACGCGCGCCTGGCCGAGATCGAGACCGGCGCGCCGATAGAGTAGTGCGCCGGGGCGGACAGGCGGCAGGCGGCGCGTGAAACTCACGGAGCGCCCGCGGGCGCGCTCCGAAAAGAGAAACGGGCGGAAGAAGATGACCAATCACCCGGGATTTACGAGCTGGAAGGAGTACCTCCTGCACCTGGAGGGCCAGGTCGCAGAGCAGGAGGATCCGCGGGAGCAGCACGATCTCCACATGAAGATCGCGAGGCTCTGGGAGGATCGCTACCTCCAGAAGGCCAAGGCGATCTCGCATTTCCAGCAGGCGTTCAAGAGCCTTTCGGGGTCGCTGGAAGCGCTGGCCGAGGCGCGGCGCATCTACTGGGAGCTGGGTCGTCCGGCGACGATCGAAAGAGTCGCGACTCTCCAGATCGAGCTGGAGGAAGACCCGGACACGATTGCCGACATCTACCGAGACATCGCCGATGTGTTCCTGCTTTCCGGCGAATACGAAAAAGCGCGCGCGGCCTTCGGCGAGGTGCTGGAGCGGAGGCCCGAAGACGAGCGAGCGATCGCCTTGGCCGCCGACCTCGCCGTCGAGTCGGACTGGGCGGCGCGCGCCTCGGAGCGCGAGGAGGGCGCCGGCGAAGGAGAGAGCGGGGCTTTCGATTTGCTCAGGGCCGCGCTCTTGCAACGGATGGGCGGCGCACCCTTCGAGGCCTGGAGGCAGCTGTTGGAGCGCGCCGCTGCGCTCGATCCGTGGAATCGGGTCGTTGCGTTGCTGCTCGAAAAGGAAATGATCGAGGCGGGCATCGAGGAAGATCTCGCGGCGCTCCACGGCGGGCTGCTGCAGGAGTCGGACGGGAGGGAGAGGTCCGCGCTGCTCGCCGAGCTGGGAAAGAGATGGCACTTCTGGCACGGCAACACCGGGCGGGCGATCCCGTTTCTCGATCAGGCCTGGCGCGCGGATCCTTCCGCCCAGGGTCTGCTGGGTTTCTTGTACGAGAACTATTTGGAGGCCGGGGATACCGGCGCCGCGGCGGACATGCTGGAAGCCGGGTTGGAGAAGGCCGAGGAGAAGAACCGAGTCGACCTGCTGGAGATGGCGGGCGATCTGTGGGGGCGGGTGCTGGGCGATTCCAGCCAGGCCTCCAGATACTACCGGGAGCTGCGAGAGCTCGACCCCGAGAACCAGACAGCGATCCAATTCTTCGAGGAGAACGAGATGACCAACGACTCTGAAGCGGATTCCAGGCGGGAGGAAGCGTCGGAGGAGACCGACGCCGAGGAGGCGCTGTCGCCGGAGACGGAGCAGCCGGCGGAGGAGGCGCAGGCGGAAGGTGAGGGGGAGCCGCCGCGCGAGGCCGAGCCCGACGAGGAGCCGCAGGAGCCCGAGGAGCCGGAGTTCGCAATCGACACCGAGGTCCCGCCCGATCTCGCCGAAGCCGCGGAGAAGGCGGAAGCGGCAGAAAGCGAGGGCGCCGAGGAGGGGATCAAGGCGTGGCAGGAGGCGTGGTCCGCGGCTCCCGGTCATCCACTGGTCGTCGACGCGTTGACCAGACTCTTCGCCGAGACCGAGAAATGGCCCGCGCTGGCCGACTTCCTCAAGCGCCAGAGCCGCAAGGTCGAGAATACCGGCCACAAGATCCACGCGTTGATGCGATTGGCGGAGATCTACGGCGCGCACATGAACCAGGACGTGATGGTGGTCAACACCTACCAGTCGGTGCTCAAGGAGAAGGAGGACTACGCTCCCGCGCTCGACGCCGCGATCGAGAAGTACGAGGAGATGGAGCGCTGGCCGGACCTGGTCAAGATGCTCAAGCGCAAGGGTGAGCAGCTCACCGATCCCGCCGACAGGGTGGATATCTGGCTGCGCGTCGCCCAGCTCTTCTTGCAGCGTTTTTCCAACCAGGCCGAGGCGATCAAGGCGTTCGAGGAGGTGCTGGAAGCAGATCCCAACCACGAGCAGGCGATCGAGTTCCTTCGGGAGATGTACGAGAAGCGCCGCGACTGGCAGAAGCTCGTCGGCGTGATGCAGCGCCAGGCCGAGGCGCTCGAGGGAGAGGAGCGCGCCGAGAAGCTGTTGGAGATAGCCAAGCTGGCCACCGAGCGTCTCAAGCGGCCGGCGATCTGCATCGAGCTATGGGAGGATGTGCTGGAGCAGTCTCCCGACAACGCCGAGGCTCTCGGCGAGCTGGGCAATCTCTACGAGCGGGCCAAGGAGTGGAAGAAGCTGACCGGCGTTCTCGAGCGACAGGCGGAGGCGGTGGCCGACGCCGAGGAGCGCGCTCAGATCCTGCAGAAGCTGGGGGTGGTCTACGGCGACAAGGTCGGCGACGACGCCAGCGCGGTCGAGGCGTGGAAATCCCTGCTCGAGCTCAAGCCGGACGATCGGCGCGCACAGGAGCAGCTCAAGAAGCGCTACCTCGCGTTGCGGGCCTGGGACGAGCTCGAGCAGTTCTACGAGTCGACCGGCAAGTGGGACGAGTTCATTCGCGTGCTCGAGAGGGAGGCGGACAAGCCCGACACCGAGACCGAGTCCAGCGTCGCTCTCCAGTTCAAGATCGCCGAGCTGTGGCGCGAGAAGAAGGAGCGCGTGGATCGGGCCGCGCGTTGCTACGAGAAGGTGCTCGAGATCGACGAGAACAACCTCCGGGCCGCCGAGGAGCTGATCCCGATCCTGGAGGAGAGCAAGAAGGATCCGGCCAAGCTGGCGGACGTGCTTGAGGTCGAGCTCCGCCACCTCGAGGACGAGGGGGAGCAGCTGGCGCTGAGGCAGCGCATCGCGCGGATCGCCGAGGAGGAGATCGAGGATCCCGAAAGGGCCTTCGAAGGGTTCCTCGCGGCGTTCGGGCAGATGCCGACCGACTCCGTGACCCAGGACGACATCGAGCGCGCGGCGGAGAAGGCCGGGCGCTGGGAGGCTGTGGTCGAGGCCTACCGGCGGGTTCTCGAAGAGGTCGACGAAACCGACAAGTTCGAAATCAGGATGCGCCTGGCGCGGGTGCTCGACGAGGAGGTCGGCCGTCCCGAGGAGGCGCTCTCGCACTACGACGAGATACTCTCCGAGGATCCCAAGAACCCGCGAGCGGTGGCGGCGCTGGAGAAGATCTACGCTCAGATGGGCCGCTACGAGGAGCTGCTCGACATCTACGCTCGGCGCATCGAGATGGCCGAGGACGACGATGAGAAAAAGGAGATCTACTACAACCAGGCGCTGCTCTGGGAGGAGGAGATCGGAGACGCGGACAAGGCGATCGAGGTCTACCAGCGGATCATCGAGCTGGCCGGGGACGAGGAGCGCGTGCTGACCGCTCTGGATCGCCTCTATTCGGCCGAGGAGAAGTGGCCGGAGCTGGCCGACGTCCTGCAGCGGCAGCTCGATCAGGGCGTGATGGAGCAGGATGCCGAGCTCGAGATCAAGTACCGCCTGGGAGAGGTCTCTCGGCGGCACCTCGACAACAAGGAACGCGCCCTGGACTGCTACCGCGAGGTGCTGGCGCTCGAGCCATCCCACGAGAAGTCGGTGGCGGCGTTGGAGGAGCTGCTCGAGGACGAGGAGCAGCAGGCCGAGGCCGCGAAGATCCTCTCGCCGCTCTACGAGGAGTCGGAAAGCTGGGAGAAGCTCGTCAACACCTACGAGATACTGCTGGGTCACGCCGAGGACGACTTCGAGAAGATCGATTACCTGATGAGGCAAGGAGAGATCTTCTCGCAAAGGCTGGGCTCGCCGGAGAGGGCGTTCGTCGCCTACAGCCGCGCTTTCAAGACCAACCCCGGAGAGGCGGCGGCGCTGGAGCAGCTCGAGGAGATCACCGCGATTCTCGACTGCTGGGGCGAGCTGGTGCAACGGCTCGAGGAAGGCGGGCGCGCGACCGACGATCCCGGGGTCGGGAAGGATCTGTGGCTGCGGGCCGCGCGGATCCACGACACGCAGCTCGACGATGTCGACAGCGCGGTCGAGTCCTACAACGAGACGCTCGAGCTCGATTCGCACAACCAGGAGGCGATCGCCGCGCTGGAGCAGGTCTACAGCAGGACCGAGCGCTGGTCGGAGCTGATCGGCGTGCTGCGCACCAAGGTCGACACCACGGTCGACGGCGGCGAAAAGGAGCAGATCTACCGCCAGATGGCGATGATCTACGAGGAGATGCTGGAGAAGCCCGAGGAGGCGGTCGGCTGCCTCAAGGAGGTTCTCAACATCGATCCGACCAACGCCAGCGCGCTGCAGGAGCTGGACAAGCTGCACGTCCAGCTCGAGAACTGGACCGATCTGGCTGACAATCTCCAGCAGCAGCTGGGCCTGGAAGGCGATCCGGAGCGGATGACCGAGCTGAAGCTGCGCCTCGCGGGTTTGCGGGAGACGCGGCTCGAAGAGGTCGGAGCGGCGGTCGAGATCTACCGCGAGATCGTGGAGGTCGATCCGGAGTGCCGTCCCGCGATCGAGGCGTTGGAGCGCATCGTGGAACGCGAGGATCTCCGGCGCGACGTGGCTACCATCCTCGAGCCGATCTACCGCGCGCTGGGAGAGTGGGAGAAGCTCGTCGGCGTCTACGAGATCTTGATCGAAGAGGAGGAGACGGTCGCGCGCAAGGTCGACCTGCTCCACGAGATTGCGCAGCTCTACGAGACCGCCGGCGACGAGCCGGAAAAGGCGTTCCGTACCTTCGGGCGGGCCCTCGAGGTGGATCCGGCCGAGGAGCGGACCCAGGAGGAGATCGAGAGGCTGGCGCGCGTGCTGGTGCTCTACGACGAGCTGGTCGAGCTGTACGCGGCCCGCGTCGAGCCGATGGACGACATGGAGCTGGCGGCGTCGTACCACCTCAAGATCGCCAGAATCTGCGAGGAGCAGCTGCAGAACGTGGATCGGGCGATCGGGCACTACCGCAAAGTCCTCGAGATCGATCCCCTGCACCTGGAGGCGGCGACCGCGCTCGAGGGCGCGTACCAGCTCAACGAGAGCTATCCCGAGCTGGCCAATGTCTACCTGCAGAAGGTGGAGATGGTCACCGACCTGGAGGAGCAGAAGCAGCTGCTCTTCAAGGCCAGCCAGATCTACGAAGAGATTCTCGACGACCCGAACAAGGCGATCGAGGTCTATCTGCGCATTTTCGAAATAGACGAGGACGACCTGGAGGCGATCGGCAGGCTGGAGGGTCTCTACCTCCGGCTCGAGAAATGGGAGAGCCTGCAGGACATCTACAACCGCAAGGTGGACCTGGTCCGGACGCCGGAGGAGAAGAGAGAGGTCCTCTACGTCCTGGGCGCGATGTACGAGCGCGAGGTCCAGGATTCCGTCAAGGCGATCGAGACCTACCAGCGCATTTTGGAGTTCGATCCCGACGACTTCCAGGCGATCCAGCGCCTGGACATCCTCTACACCGAGAACGAGGAGTGGCACGACCTGCTCTCCATTCTCGAGCGCGAGGTCGAGCTGAGCGAGGATCCCGACGAGGCGATCGGCTACAAGTTCCGGATCGGCGAGATCTTCGTGCGCCACCTGGAAGACGTCCCGCGGGCGATCGAGTACCTGCGGGATATCATCTCGGTTGCACCCCACCACGAGCCGACGCTGGAGATGCTCGACGAGCTCGTGCACGGCGACGCCGAGCCGATGCTCGCCGCCGAGGTGATCGAGCCGCTCTACCGTGAGCTGGCCGAATGGCGGAAGCTGATCGACGTGGTCGAGGTCAAACTGAAGCACATCGACGACGAGTGGCAGCGAGTCGAGCTGATGCACCAGGCGGCCGATCTGCTCGAAAGCGATCTGCACCTGGATTCGCCCGGCGAGGCGTTCGACATGTACGCCCGGGCCCTGGCCGAGGACAAGGTCAACGAGAAGACGCTGGCCAAGCTCGAGGACCTGGCGGAGCAGACCGGTCGCTGGCAGGACCTGGCCGAGCTGTTCGACGCGCAGCTCGAGGACGAGGTCGAGGCCGAGCCCTGCGTGACGCTCGGATTGCGAGTCGGCGCGATTTACGAAGAGAAGCTGGACCGCACGGAAGACGCCATCGCGCGTTATCAGAAGGTGCTCGAGGTCGATCCCGAGAACCGGCCCGCGATCATGCGGCTCGACAAGCTGTTCCAGATCGCCGAGCGCTGGGACGATCTCGCCTCGATTCTGCAGAAGGAGGCCCTGATCGTCGAGGATCCCGAGCAGAGCCTCGAGGTCCAGTTCAGGCTCGGGCAGGTCTACCAGCAGGAGCTCGAGGACGTGGAAAGGGCCGTGGAGGTCTACCGCGACATCCTCGCGGCCGAGCCGGCGCACGACCAGTCGATCGCGGCGCTGGAGCTGCTGTTCGCCGAGGGGCAGAAGCGCGCCGAGATCATCGAGGTGCTCGAGCCGCTCTACAGGATGCAGAGCGAGTGGCAGAAGCTGGTCGGACTCTACGAGCGGCAGCTGGAGGATATCGAGGAGGTCGCCGATCGGATCGCCATGATCCACCGCATCGCCGAGACCTTCGAGGAGAAGATGCTCGATTCGGTCGAGGCCTTCAACTGGTACAGCCGCGCGTTCAGCGAGGATCCGTTCGACGAGCGCTCCGGCGAGGAGATCGAGCGGTTGGCGGGCACCAGCGATGCCTGGTCCGAGCTGGCCGACCTCTACCAGGACCTGTTCGCCAGGAGAGAAGACGAGGCGGTCAAGCGCCTGGTGGCCAAGCGGCTGGCTCGCGTTTCCGAGGAGGAGCTGCACGACGCCGCGCGCGCCGAGCAAGCCTACCGCGGCTGCCTGGATCTGGGCGGCGACGACATCGACGTGTTGGCCGCGTTGGACCGCATCTACACGCAGTACATGGAGTGGGAGCGGCTGGTCCAGATCCTGGACATGCTCGCCGACGCCACGCAGGACGGCGAGGAGAAGATCGCCTACATCCACCGCATGGGCAGCGTCTACGAGACGCAGCTCGACGAGTTCGAAAAGGCGCGCGTGGCCTATCACCGCATCGTGGACGACCTCGAGCCGAACCACCAGGAGACGCTGGACAGGCTGGAGATCATCTACGCCGACCGCGAGGCCTGGGCCGAGCTGTACGAGATCTACGAGCGAATGAAGGACGCCACGGACAGCGAGGCCGCCCAGGCCGACCTGTACGCCAAGATGGGCACGATCGCGGCCGAGTGCCTGGATGACATCCCCAAGGCGATCGAGCTGTGGAGAAACGTGCTCGACATCCGCGGCGAGGACACGCGGGCCCTGCAGGCGCTGGCGGACATGCACTCGCGCGAGGAGAACTGGAGCGATCTGGTCGACGTGCTGGAGCGGGCCGTCACGATCGCCGAGGACGACGAGACGCGGATCAACATCTACAGCCAGCTGGGGCTCGTCTGGGGCGAGTGCCTGGAGCGCGACCGCAGCGCGCTGGAAAACTGGCAGAACGTCTTGATGATCGATCCCGACAACCTGCGGGCTCTGCAGGCGATGGCCGGGATCCACCAGGCCAACCAGGACTGGGAGTCGCTGATCGAGACGCTGGAGCGCGTGATCGAGGTCGGCGCCGCCGAGTTCGAAGTGGAGGAGCTGAAGGGATATCACGCCAAGCTGGGCCGCATCTTCGCCGAGACGCTCGAGCGGCCGATGGAGGCGATCGACGCCTGGAACCGGGCCGCCGAGGTCGATCCCTCCGATGTCGATCCGCTGCGCGCGCTGGAGAAGCTCTACACCGAGCAGGAGATGTGGGAAGAGTTCGTCGAGGTGCTGGGCAAGAAGGGCGAGCTGCTCTCCGGAGACGACCAGATCGAGACCTGGCTCGAGCAGGCCAAGGCCATCGAGGAGCAACTGGCGGAGCCGCTGCGCGCCAAGCAGCCTTACCAGCGCATCGTGGACGTCGCTCCGCTGCACGACCACGCTTTCGAAAAGCTCGTGGAGCTGATGACCGAGGAGGAGAGCTGGGAGGAGCTGATCCAGCTCTACTCCAGCCGTCTCAATTACATCGCCGAGCCCACCGACGAGGTGCCCCTGCTGCACGAGGCCGCCGCGATTTACGAGGAGCGGCTGGACCAGCCCGAGAACGCGTTCGCCGTGATTCAACGGGCTTTCGAGGCGGATTATTCCAACGACCTCACCGCCGAGCACCTGGAGCGCCTGGCCTCGGTCACCGACAAGTGGAACGAGCTGCTGACCTCCTGCAACCAGGTTCTGCAGTCGGTTCAGGACAAGGAGACCCAGGTCAATCTGTGTCTCAAGATCGGCAAGTGGTACGCCGACGAGCTGGAACACCCGGAGTACGCGATCGCCTACTACCAGCAGGTGCTGCAGATCGATTCCGACAACGTTCCGGCGCTGCGGCTGATGGGCAAGCTGTACCGCAACGCCAAGCAGTGGAACGAGCTGGTCGAGGTGCTGAAGCGGGCGGTCGAGGCCGAGGACGATTCGGACAGCAAGAAGAGCCTGCTGGTCGACCTCGGCGAGATCCTGGAGGAGTACCTCACCGATCTGCCCGAGGCGCGCAAGGTCTACCAGGACGCCCTGCAGATCGATCCCACGCTCGAGCCGGCGCTCAAGGCGTTGGAGCGGATGTTCGGCGCGCAGGAGAACTGGAGGGAGCTGATTCCGATCCTGCGGCGCAAGATCGAGGTGCTGGAGGACAGCGAGGAGATCATCGGGACCCACCAGCGCATCGGCGAGATCCTGGAGGTCAACCTGGGAGACGCCCAGGCCGCGATCGACGAGTACCGCAAGATCCTGGAGATAGACCAGGGCCACCTGCCCGCGCTCAAGGGGCTGGAGCGGCTGTTCTCCCAGCTGGAGCGCTGGCAGGACCTGCTGGACATCCTCGAGATGCAGCTCGAGTACGCTACCAGCGAGCGGGAGCGGATCGAGCTGCTCGGCCGCTTGGCCGCGATGCTCGAGGAGGAGTTCGTGGCCCCCGAGAAGGCGGCGGAGCGTCTCGAGGAGGTGCTCGACATCGACCCGGCGCACGAGAGATCGCTGCTCTCGCTGGAGCGCATCTACCGGCAGAGCGGCCGCTGGCAGGACCTGATCGGCACTCTGGAGCGACACGTGGACACCATCCACGATCGTTCTGCGCGCGTGCCGTTCTACGAGCAGATCGGCAAGGTCTACGCCACGGAGATTGACGATATCGATCGGAGTGTCGACGCCTACAAGGAGATCCTGGACATCGATCCGGAGCACCTCGAGGCGATGGACGAGCTGGCCAAGCTGCAAGTCCGCTCCGAGGACTGGTCGGCCGCGCACGAGACGCTGCGGCGGCTCGCCGAGACGGTAGAGGAGCCCGAGCGCAAGGTCGATCTCTACACGCGCCTCGGCCTCCTCAACGAGGAGAACCTGATGGATCGGGGCACCGCGGTGGAGCACTTCCGCTCGGCGCTGGACATCGAGCCCGGTCACCTGCCCGCGCTGGAGGCGCTGGGCAGGATTCACATCGACGAGGGGGAGTGGCACGCGGCTTCGCGCGTGCTCGAGTCACAGCAGGAGTACACGGACAACGAGCGCAAGCGGTCGCAGCTCCAGTTCGAGCTGGGTCGGCTGCACTGGGAGAAGCTCGGAGACGAGGAAGAGGGCATCAAGTGGTACGAGCAGGCGCTGGAATCCAATCCGGACAACCAGCAGGCCGCCGAGCCGCTTGTCGACGTCTACATAGGTGCCGAGCGCTGGGAGGATGCCGAGCGGTTGCTCGACATGCTGGTCAGGTTGGGCGGCAAGCGCACCGCCAAGGAGATGCAGCCGCTGCAGCGCAAGCTGGGCATGGTCTCCGACCGCTTGGGAAACCTCGACAAGGCGCTCAAGGCCTTCCAGACGGCCTACGAGATGGACACTTCCCATCTCCCGACCCTGCTCGGCCTGGCCGACGTGCTGTTCCGGCGCGAGGAGTGGGACAAGGCGTTCAAGCTCTACCAGATGGTGCTGGTCCACCACCGCGACAAGCGCAGCAAGGAAGAGATCGTCGACATCTTCTACCGGCTGGGGCACATCAAGGCCCAGCTCAAGGAACGCCGCAAGGCGCTCAACATGTTCGACAAGGCGCTGGAGATCGATCCGTCCCACCGCCCGACACTGGGAGAGGTAATCGATCTACACGCGGCGCAGAAGAACTTCGAGCAGGTGATCCATTTCAAGAAGGTCTTGATCGACTCGGTCGACGAAGACGACGAGAAGTTCAAGCAGTGGATGGACATCGGAGACATCTGGCACGACAAGCTGAAGAACCCGCAAAAGGCGATCCAGGCCTACGCCGAGGCTTCGGAGATCAAGCCCGACAACCGGCCGGTGCTGCACAAGATGCTGCCGCTCTACCAGCAGACCAAGCAGTGGCAGAAAGCCGTCGAGGTGATTGGGCGCGTGTCCGAGATGGAGGAAGACGACATCAAGCTGGGTCGTCTGCTCTACGGCATGGCGGTCATCTACCGCGACGAGATCAAGAGCGCCGAGGATGCGGTCGAGCACTTCAACAGGTCGTTGGACGCCAGTCTCGAGAACCTCAAGGCGTTCGAGGCGATCGACAGAATCCTGACGCAGAAGAAGGACTGGAAGAACCTGGAGCGCAACTACCGCAAGATGCTGCACCGCATCGCCGGAACAGATCGCAAGGACCTGGAGATCAACCTCTGGCACTTCCTCGGCGAGATCTACCGCACGCGGATGGGGCAGTTCGACGCCGCGGCCGAGGCGTTCAAGATGGCGGCGCAGCTCGATCCGGACAACGTTACGCGCCACGAGATCCTGGCCGAGCTGTACGAGCGGATGCCGGACAGGCTCGACGACGCGGTCGAGGAGCACCAGGCCCTGATTCGCAAGAATCCGTACCGGGTCGATTCCTACAAGGCGTTGCGCAAGCTCTACTTCGATCACCGTCAATACGACAAGGCTTGGTGCCTGTGCGCCTCGCTGTCCTTCCTCAAGAAGGCCGATCCCGAAGAGCAGCAGTTCTTCGAGCAGTACCGCACGCGCGGGATGGTCCGCGCTCAGGCGCGTCTCGACAACGAGATCTGGATTCGCAACCTGTTCCACTCGGACGAATCGCTGTTCCTGGGCAAGATCTTCGAGATCGCGACCAGCGCCGTGCGCGCGGTCAAGGTGCAGCCGATCAAGGCCTTCGGCCTCAAGAAGAACCAGAAGCGACCGCCGAACGACACGATGACATTCTCCAAGACGTTCTTCTACGCGGCCCAGGTGATCAATCTGCCGGTCGTGCCGGACCTCTACATCCAGGACGACAAGCCCGGCGGGCTCAACTTCGCGATCACCGATCCGATGGCATCGGCCTGCGGCGCCAACCTGCTCAGCGGGTACTCGCCCCAGGATCTGCTGTTCACGGTGACCAAGCACCTCTCGTACTACCGCCCCGAGCACTACATCCGCTGGGTGCTGCCGACGCACGGCGAGCTCAAGATGCTGGTGCTGGCCGCGCTCAAGCTCGGCGCGCCCGATTTCAAGCTGCCGCCGGACAAGAGCGGTGTTCTCCAGCAGTACGTGCAGATGCTCAAGCAGAATCTCAACCCAATGGAGGCGGAGAACCTGGGCAAGGTGGTCAAGCGCTTCGTCAAGTCGGGAGAGACCATCGATCTGAAGAAGTGGGTGCGCGCGGTGGAGATCACCGGCTGTCGCGCGGGGCTGCTGCTATCGAACGACCTCGAGGTGGCGGCGCGCATGATCCAGACCGAGACCGGCGGCGTGGACGAGATTCCACCCAAGGAGAAGATCAAGGAGCTGGTGCTGTTCAGCGTCTCCGAGGAGTACTTCCAGCTTCGCGAGAAGCTGGGCATCGTGATCGGAACCTGAGGAGCTACTCGCAGCCGGCCGGTTTTTCTCCCGCGGTCAGCAGCCAGGTGGACGACGGTTCGATCTCCAAGTCGTACTCGCGCTCGAGGGCGGCGGACAGCGTCGCGGCCTTGCGGTCCTCGAGCCGATCCCAGCGCTGCATGTGCCCGACGAGCCTGGAGCGGGCGCTGGGCGACTCGCCGATATCGAGCTGCTCGGTGTAGTAGACGCGGCGAGCGGTTCCCATCACCTTGGTGATGAAATGGGCGTTGCCGGTCGCCGAATCCTTCCAGACCAGGGTGCGCGGATCGGTCAGCCCCTCGACTTCGACGTAGGCGTCCAGCGGCAGCTCACCGTGCTCGGCGGCCGAGGAGACGTCGTCGATCCGGCGCAGCTCGCAGCGTTGCGGATCCGAGGGCGGGGCCGGGCCCTTCCTGGACGAAGAAGGATCCGACTCGCCGCAGGCGAGCGGCGAGCAGACGGCGAAGGCCAGCACCAGGGCGAAAAACGAGTTTCTCATCGAAAGGCTCCTTTCGTCGGAAAAGCGACCAGCCGAATTTATCTTGCTAATTTATCTTGACAAATCCAAGAGCTGACCGTAAACATCGAGAAGCTGGGGCGGCTCTTGCCGGAGCTCTTGCCGAGGCAATATCAGTTGAAAACTCCCTGCACGGCGAGTTGAACTCGAGAACGAAAAAGAAGACCAAGAAGGTTTTTCCAACCGTAAGCTGGCACCTGTATCGATCGGCCGCTCTGCCTGGCGGCTCCAGACAAAGAAAGCCATTTTCATCACCGAGGTAAAAAGAAATGCATCTGAGGGATCTGAAGAAAAAGCCGATTTCCGATCTGACCGAGTTGGCGAGCGAGTACAACATCAACGGCGCCGCCGCGATGCGCAAGCAGGAGCTGATCTTCGCTCTGCTCCAGGCCGAGGCCGACAAGAGCGGAGCGATCAACGGAGAGGGTGTGCTCGAGACCCTGCCCGACGGATTCGGCTTCCTGAGGGCTCCGGATTACAACTACCTGCCGGGGCCCGACGACATCTATGTCTCTCCCTCGCAGATACGACGGTTCACTCTGCGCACCGGTGACATAGTAGGAGGCCAGATTCGGCCGCCCAAGGAGTCCGAGCGCTACTTCGCCCTGCTCAAGGTGGAGTCGATCAACGGCACCAAGCCAGAAGTGGCACGCTCCAAAATCCTGTTCGACAACCTCACGCCGCTCTACCCGGACGAGAAGTTCGAGCTGGAGACCCCCGCGGATCCCAACGATTCGACCAGGATCATCGACCTGCTGTGCCCGATCGGCAAGGGACAGCGCTGTCTGATCGTTTCTCCTCCGCGGGCGGGCAAGACCGTTCTGCTCCAAGATATCGCCAGATCGATCTCGACCAATCACCCCGACGCCAAGCTGCACGTGCTGCTGATCGACGAGCGGCCCGAGGAGGTCACCGACATGGCGCGCAGCGTCGACGGCGAGGTGATCAGCTCCACGTTCGACGAGCCGGCCCAGCGACACGTCCAGGTCGCGGAGATGGTGCTCGAGAAGGCCAAGCGGCTCGTGGAGCACAACAACGACGTGATCATCCTGCTCGACTCGATCACGAGGCTGGCGCGCGCCTACAACACGGTCGTTCCGCCCTCGGGCAAGATCCTGTCCGGCGGTGTCGACTCCAACGCGCTGCACAAGCCCAAGCGGTTTTTCGGAGCCGCCCGCAACATCGAGGGCGGCGGCAGCATGACGATCATCTCCACCGCGCTGGTCGACACCGGCTCGCGGATGGACGAGGTGATTTTCGAGGAGTTCAAGGGCACGGGAAACAGCGAGATCCACCTCGACCGCAAGCTGATGGAAAAGAGGATTTTCCCCTGCCTGGACATCAACCGTTCATCCACGCGCAAGGAGGAGCTGCTGCTCGAGGATTTCGTGCTCCAGCGCGTCTGGCTGCTGCGCCAGCTGCTCCATCCGCTCAACGTGATTGACTCGATGGAGTTTTTGTTGGACAAGCTGAGAAGGACGGAGACGAATCGCGAGTTCCTCGAGTCGATGAACCAGTGATGCCGGCTCGGCAGGAGGGACGAGAGATGAAAAAAGGAACGCATCCCAGCTACGAGACGATCACGATCCGTTGCGCCTGCGGCAACGAGGTGGTTACGCGCTCGACGGCCGGCAAGGACCTGACCGTCGAGATCTGCTCTGCCTGTCACCCGTTCTACACGGGTCGGCAGAAGCTCGTCGACTCGGCGGGACGCATCGAGCGTTTCCGCAGGAAGTACGGCGACAAGCTTTCCACCTCCTGATCCCCTAGCCCGACCGGGTCGATTTCGAAGACTCTTCTTTTCAACGCGGCGGCTTGCGGCGCGGTCGGGTGCGCGGTAGACCGATTGACGGATCGATTTCGGCCGCTACGAAACGCGGCCGGCGCCAGAGAGGCCGACGTGAAGCAGGATCGCATCAACGTGGGGGGCCAGGCGGTTCTGGAGGGAGTGATGATGCGCTCTCCTCACGGTCTGGCGGTGGCGGTGCGTCGACCGGGCGGAGAGATCGCGGTCAAGGAATCCCGCTGGCGATCGCTCTGGGAGAGGCTCGGTTTTTTGCGCTGGCCGTTCCTGCGCGGAACGGTGGTTCTGATCGAGTCGCTGATGAACGGGATGCAGGCGCTCAACTTCTCGGCGCGCGAGGCGCTTCCCGAGGAAGAGAGGGTCAAGGAGGAATCGCGCTCGGGCGGCGGCTTGTCCGTGGCGCTGCCGATGCTGATCGGCCTGGTCTTCGCCGTGGCCCTGTTCAAGATGCTGCCGCACCTGGCGGCCACCTACGCCGGCAATCTGTTCGCCGGGCGCTCGCTGACGGTCGACGAGGGCGTCTACCACCTGATAGACGGCGTGGTGAAGGTCGGAATCTTCGTCGCCTACATCGCGGGGATCAGCCTCTTGCCGGACATAAGAAGGGTGTTCATGTACCACGGCGCCGAGCACATGTCGATCTCCACCTACGAGGCGGGGCAGGAGCTGACCGTGGCCAACGCGCGCGGCAAGTCCACCCTCCATCCGCGCTGCGGGACCGCCTTTATCATGGTCGTGATCCTGGTCTTCATCCTGGTCGCGGCCCTCGTCTTTCCTTGGCTTCCCGAGTGGTCAAAGCCAGGAGATGGCAAGCCCTGGTACACGCACCTGCTGGTCGTGCTGTTCAAGCTCCCGCTGCTGATCCCGGTGGCGGGCGTGGCCTACGAGTTCAACCGCTTCGCCGGAAAGCACGTGGACAGCGCGTTGCTGCGTCCCCTGATCTGGCCGGGACTGGCGATGCAGCTGCTGACCACCCGCCGTCCCGACGACGACCAGCTGGAGGTGGCGCTCGTCTCCCTGGAGACGGCGTTGTGGCGCGAGCGCGTCGGCGACCAGGCCGACGCGGGCGACGAGCCGCTGGTCTTCGACAGCTTCGACGCTTTCGCGGGCGCGAAGGAGTCGCTGCGCCCCAAGAGGGCCGTTTCCTGACGAACGAGAGTGCGATGCACGAAAAGCTGTTTGCGATACTGGATCACTTCGAGAAAATCGAGCAACAGCTCTGCGAACCCGAGGTGATCAACGACAGGAGCCTCTACACCAGGATCACTCGCGAGCGGGCCGAGCTGGAGGAGCTGGTGCCGGTCGCTCGGGAGATCCAGAGCGTGCTCGAGGAGATCGAGGAGTACGAGTCGACCAGGGAGGAAGGTGATCCCGATCTCAAGGATCTAGCGGCCCAGGAGCTGCCGGGGTTGCGTCGCAGGCTCGAGGAGCTGGAGGACCGCGCCCGACTGCTGCTGTTGCCCAGGGATCCCAACGACAGCAAGAACGTGATTCTCGAGGTCCGGGCCGGGACCGGAGGCGAAGAGGCTGCCCTGTTCGCGGCGGATCTGTTCCGCATGTACGCCAGGTTCGCCGAGTCCAAGGGCTGGAAGATCGAGATCATGTCGAGCTCCGAGACCGACGGGGGAGGCTACAAGGAGATCATCGCCTCGATCGCCGGATCCGAGGTCTTCTCGCACCTCAAGTACGAAAGCGGGGTGCACCGCGTGCAGCGCGTGCCCGCCACCGAGAGCCAGGGGCGGATCCACACCTCGGCGGTCACGGTCGCGGTCATGCCCGAGGCCGAGGCGGTGGAGCTCGATATCGACGAGGATCGGGAGCTGCGAATCGACGTGATGCGCGCCAGCGGTCCTGGGGGCCAGTGCGTCAACACGACCGACTCCGCGGTCAGGATCACGCACGTTCCCAGCGGGCTGGTCGTGGTCTGCCAGGACGAGAAGTCGCAGCACAAGAACCGAGCCAAGGCGCTGAAAATCCTGAGAGCGCGGCTGCTCGACAAGATGCGGGCGGAGCAGAACGCCGAGCGGGCGGCCGTGAGGCGCAGCCAGGTCGGCAGCGGTGATCGCTCGGAGAGGATTCGCACCTACAACTTCCCGCAGGGAAGGATCACCGATCACCGCGTGGGTTTGAGCGTGCACCGCCTCGACGCGATGCTGGCCGGAGATGTCGGTCAGTTCATCGAGGAGATCCGCGCGCACTTCCAGGCCGAGCAGCTGCGCGCCCAGCAGGACGCGTAGGCGAATCGCCGCACCCGTTGTCGAGTCGGCGGCTTACTCGAAATCGTAGAAAACTATGATCGTCAGGCAGTGGAACTCGTTGTCCGAGCTCTGCCTGACCACCGTGTCCCTCAGCTTGACGTTGGGATTGGCCCTGAGCCAGCGGGTGACATTCTCGCCGAGCTCCTCGCGTTCCTTGGCTTTCGTCGCGGAGAAAACCTTGGCTCCCTGGTACGTCACCATGCCCGCATCCTTTCCCTGGGCGAGCGGCGAGCCCCGCCGCCCTCCAGCCCCTGGCTGACCGATGAACAACAAGCATACACCCAAAACCAAAAAAGGAACAAGGTCCCGGTTCAATTTTGTGCCGGATTCGCCCAGGGTGGACGGGGCGTCCGGCGGTGGGGTAATATTCGTTCGGTTCGAAGGAGAGCTCGAAACAATACCAACCCACGCGAGGTCACGAGCGATGAGCAGGGCCGAACGATTCCTTTTCACCTGGGGCGTCGCCGCGCTGGTGGCGGCCGGCTGCCTGGCGGCTCCCTCGACAGCCGCTGCGGCCCGCGAGGTCCACTGGCAGATCAACCCCCACGGGTTTCCCGGCGACATGCACATCTTCGTCGACGTGCAGGAGAACGGCGCTTTCAAGCGCGATCTGCCGGCCAGCGCCTTCCAGATCAGCGTCGACGAGTTCGCCGGCGGCCAGGGCGGCTGGATCACCAACCGGCAGCAGGTGGCCGCCGGCTGGGCCGGGGCCCAGGTGCTGATCATGATCGATCGCTCGCGTTCCTATACCGACGAGTTCGACGACGCCAAGCGCCTGGCCAAGACCGTGATCGGCTACATGGATCCCAAGCGCGACCAGATGGCGATCGCTTCTTTCCCGGCGCCCGGCGGCTTTTCCGAATCCAAGCTCAATGTGAAGTTCACCAACAACAAGAGCACGTTGGCCGCGAGCGTGGACGCCGTGAAGCTGCCGCCCAAGGACGACGAGAGCGGAGCGAGGATCTGCGAGGCGCTCGCCGAGGGGCTCAAGTACTTTCCCGAGACGCCGGCGGATCGCTACCGGGTGGTTCTGTTCCTTTCGGGCGGAGCGGACAAGGGCGAGGGCAAGGGCGACTGCGTCCAGGAGTCCTACGCGGCGGGCAAAGTCCCGTTTTTCAACGTGATCTTCGAGCTGGACAAGAAGTACGACGACCCGCGCAACGCCCACAAGATCGAGAACAAGGCGCACGATCTGGCGCAGAACACCGGTGGACGCTCGCTGTTTCGTCGATCCAGCTCGGAGAACAAGCAGTTCGCCGGCCTGCTCTGGAACCGGATTCGCAGCCAATACCACCTGCGGGTCGTCTTTCCCTGCTACTATCCGGCGCCGAGGATCAGCCACACCTCGATGCTCAAGGTGGAAGGCCGCGACACAGAGGGGATCAAGTGGGAGGCGACCTCCCACCCGGCGCCGGTTCCGGAGATAACCGCGATCTACCCGCAGCAGGCCTACCGCAACCACGTGGACGACGGGAAGATCGATTTGACGATCGACGGAGAGGGCTTTTGCGGCGATCCGGGGCACGTCAAGGCCTACGTGGGCGGCACCCCGGTCAGCCTCTCGTCCCAGAACCCGTTTCGCCTGGTGGCCTCGCTCGATTCCAACGTCGACTCGGGCAAGGTGAAGGTGATCAACCGCTTCGGGCAGAACGGCGAGAGCCCGATGAAATTCGAGATCATCGAGCCGCCCAAGGGCTCGGAGGCGAGCACTACCCTGATGGTGCTCGTGCTGGCGCTGGTCGGTCTGGCGCTGATCGCGATCTTGGCCGTGGTGATCCGCTCGCGCAAGGCCAAGGCGCCCGCGGCTCCGCCGCCCAGCGCGGTGCCGCCGGCTCCGTCCGGGCTGGCCGCGAAGAGCGGCGGCTCACCGCAGGGGGAAGGAGGAGCGCCCAAGACGATGGCGATATCGGCCCTGAAGCGCGTCTGGGTCGTTGTCGGGGACGATGAGATCGAGCTCGAGGAGGGCAGAAACCTGATCGGCCGGGAGGCCCACTGCGCGATCACGATATCGGACGTTCCCGGCGTCTCGCGCGAGCACGCCGCGATCGACGTGGAGACGGGGCGCGGCACGGTCTGGGTCGAGGATCTGGGATCGACCAACGGGACCTACTGGGGCGCGCAGGGGACGGCGGAGAACGACGCCCAGCGTCTCGAGCAGCGCAAGCTGCTCTCCACCGGAGATCTGATCTGGGTCGGAGGTCGCAAGATGGTCGTGATGCTCGAGGGCTCCGGAGGGCCGCAGGAGGGGTAGGGCGATGACGCAGCTGCTTCGGGCCACCACGGGGCGGATCTCGATCGGTCGCGCTCCGGACAACGACCACGTCATAGATCATCCGATGGTCTCCGCTCACCATGCGCGGCTCTCGATCGGCAAGGACGGCTGGCGGCTGGAGGACCTCGATTCGGCCAACGGCACCTTTCTCAACGGAGAGCGCGTCGCCGAACCGGTGCGAATCGGCTCCGAGGATCGCATCCAGGTGGGGCCGGTGCGGATGCGGCTGGCCGACGACGGACAGGTCGAGAGCGACGATCTGCGCCTCGCCACGCGCATCGACGTTCAGGGCGTGACGCTCGACATCAAGAAGAAGATACGGTTGCTGCGCGACGTGTCGCTCACGATCGAGCCCGGAGAGTTCGTCGCGCTGATGGGGCCTGCGGGCGCGGGCAAGACCACATTGATGGAGAGCATCAACGGCAACATGCGTCCCACCAGGGGGCGCGTGCTGGTCAACGGCCTCGACCTGCACGCCCATTTCGACGCGATGCGCGGCCACATCGGCTACGTGCCGCAGGACGACATCGTGCACCGCAAGCTGACCGTCTACGAGGCGTGCTACTACTCGGCCAAGATCCGAATGCGCGGGCTGGGCGAGCGCGAGCTGCACGACCGCGTGGTCAAGGTCTTGCAGCAGCTCGATATCGCGCACCGGGCCAACACGATCATCGGCGGCCCCGAGGCGCGGGTCCTGTCCGGGGGCCAGCGCAAGCGGGTCAACCTCGCGATGGAGCTGGTCACCGACCCGGCGGTGCTGTTTCTCGACGAGCCCACCTCGGGGCTCTCCTCGGCGGATGCCAAGAGCGTGATGGAGTTGCTCAAGCAGCTGGCGCAAAGCGGCCGCACGATCATTCTCACGATTCACCAGCCTTCCAAGGATATCTACGAGATGATGGACAACGCCCTGATTCTCGGCACGGGAGGCAGGCTGATTTACTACGGGCCTGTCGAGGACGCCTACCGCCGCTTCGGATCGGAGGACAATCCCGACTCGCTGTTCGAGAAGCTCTCGCCCAAGGGGATGACCGACGCCGACTGGGATCGGATGCAGCGGGAGTTTCGCGAGACCGACTGGTACCGCGAGTACGTCTACCAGCGGGCCACGGACCGAGAGTCGGTGACCTTGACCCCGCCGCGGGCCAGGGTCACCCGGCGTCCCGGGTTGCGGCAGTTTTTCATCATCTACGAGCGGTTGGCCAAGCTCTACACGCGCGACGTGGGTTGGCTCGTCGGCGCGGTGATCGGCGCCCCGGCGCTGATGTTCCTGCTCTCGTCGATGCTGGACGAGACCAAGAACCGGCACGTGCTGCTGTTCGTCGCGACGCTGCTGGCATTCTTCTTCGGTATCTTCCCGGCGATAGAGATGATCTACTCCGAAGAGCCGATTTACCGGCGCGAGAGGATGGTGAATCTCAAGATTCCCTCCTACATCCTGTCCAAGGTCCTGCTCCTGCTGGCGTTCGGCACGGTGCAGGCCTTCAGCATCGCCGCGGCGACGGTCTGGTACGTCGGGGCGGACGCTCCGTTTCCCGAGGTGTTCTTCGTCTTGCTCTCGGTGCAGTTCGCCGGCGTGGCGTCCGGCTTGTTCTTCTCGACTCTGGCCAGATCGGCCAAGGTGGCGCTGCTGTTCATGCTGGTCTGGGTGGTTCTGATGATCGCCTTTTCCGGTTTCTTGGTGAAGCTGCCCGATCTGCGCGACAGCAACATGGAGTGGTTGTTGGCGCCGAGCTCGATGCGCTGGGGAATGGGCGGCCTGATGGACCTGGTGGCCGACACCCCAAGCTGGGCGATGGAAAAGTTCGGCTTCACCGACGAGGTCTGGAACCTCAACGCGGCGGTCAATGTCGGGCTCTCGCTTCTGCCGATCGGTCTGACCGCATTGATTCTGCGACTGCGGGATCGCGTCTGAGGACGCGTGACGAATGCGGGAAGCCCCCGAAAAGAATCGGAGGCGCGGGCTGCGCTGGTGGCAGGGCGGATTGCTGTTCGTCGCCGCGCTGGCCGGCCAGCTCGCGCTCGGGATCGCGCTGGTGGCGATCGCGCTGGCGCTGAGCTCCACGGAGATCGGAAAGGACCGCGCGCTCGATTTCGTCTTTCGACCGGCGGGGCTGATCATCCAGGTCCTGTTCACCTCGGCCCTGCTGCTCGGCCTGGCCTTGCTCGCCGCCGGGAGATGGGGCGCCGGAGCCGTTCGCACGCTGCGGCTGGCGCGCCCGCGACCGAGAGCGGCGCTGTTGGCGATCGCGGGGGTCTTGCCGGCCGGGATCGCGATCGACGAGGCGACTTTTCTGCTCCACTCACTGGCTCCGGATCTGTTCGCTGCGACCGCGCTCGACACCTTCGCCGAGACGTTCGGCCAGGCGGGCTCTCTCGCCTTCGCGACGCTGGCGCTGACCATCTCGCTCGGGCCGGGGATCGCGGAGGAGCTGTTCTTCCGCGGAATGCTGCTCGGCAGCTTCCGAGGAGAGATGCCGGCCTGGTTGGCGGTGGTCTTTTCCTCGCTGTTGTTCGGCCTGCTGCACCTGGATCCGCTCCAGGGATCGGGAGCGGCGCTGATCGGCGCCTACCTGGCGCTGGTCGTGATCACGACCGGCAGCGTCTGGCCGGCGATCGGCGCCCACGCTTTGAACAACCTCAGCTGCGCGCTGTGCGCCCGCTACGACCCGCAGGGCGTGGGGCAGGCGTTCTCCACCGGCTATCCCCCCTGGGTCGTGGCGCTGGCGGTCCTGCTGACCGCGGTCGTGGTCGTGCGCCTGGTAGGGCACGGTCGGGCCAATTTTCGGTAGAAAGCGGTCAGTCGTCGTAGAACATCGGGGCGCGGGCCTGCATGAACTGCTCGATCTCCTCTCGGTCCTCGGGGAGCAGATCGGTGAACTGCACGCCCATTCCCGGCGCGACGTCCGGGTTGAGCGGGTTGTACTCGCGAACCCACTGCACCTCTCCGCGCGCAGTTACCGGCTTGCCTCCCGGCAGCTTGAAGTTGACCAGCACCCGCGAACCGATCTTCTTGGGCTCGAAAGTGGCCACGAAGATGCCGCCCTCGTCGATGTTCTCCGAGAAGCCGGTGTAGAACTGGTGGCTGGTGTTCATGCTCAGCACCGTCTGGACGTCCACCTTGGCCGTATCGCCGGCGGGCGACTCTCCGTCCGGGGAGGGCGGCGGCATGGACATCTTCTCGGCTTCTTCTTTGGCCTCGCGCACCACCGGGTGCAGCGTCTTGAGCGATTTGGCGATCGAGGCCGCGGCAACGCCGACCGCGTCGCTGTCGGAGTCCAGATCCTGGAGCACCTTGAGCGCTTGAGCCAGGTAATCCATGGCGCGGCGCATCATGTCGATCGCGCCCGGCGACCTGGGCGGCAGCTTTGCGGCCGGGAAAAGCTTGCCTTGCGCCTTGGCCAGGCTCTGGGCCAGCATCTCCAGGGTCTGGGCCAACGCCGGGTCCTTTTGACAGGCCTCCAGGCCGGCCATGATATGGGCGCGTGCTTCCTCTGCCGGGTGACTCATGGCGGTGAGAATACCGCAGTCGCCGTGGCATGCCAAGAATCCGATATCGGGGAAGATGAAATATTTTTTCGGCTCGATTCGCGGGCCGTTCAAGCGCGACGACGAGCGCGTCCGGGTTCGGTCTTGCGGCGGCCTTTCTTTCGGGAAGGGCGCAGGTCGAGCACCTTCTCGAGATAATCGCCGGTGTGCGACTCTTCAGCCCGGGCGATGTCCTCGGGCGTGCCGGTCGCGACGATGCGTCCCCCGCCCTCTCCGCCCTCCGGACCCAGATCGATCACCCAGTCGGAGCATTTGACGACCTCGAGGTTGTGCTCGATCACGACCACGGTGTTGCCCTGCTCGACCAGGTTCGCCAGCACCTCCAACAGCTTGCTGACGTCCTCGAAGTGCAGGCCGGTGGTCGGCTCGTCCAGCAGGTAGAGCGTCTTGCCGGTCGACTTGCGCGCCAGCTCGCGGGCCAGCTTGAGACGCTGGGCCTCGCCCCCGGAGAGAGTCGCGGCGTTCTGGCCGAGCTTGAGATAGCCCAGCCCGACCTCGCGGATCGTGGTCAGCTTCTGCCTGATCTTGGGCTGATTCGCGAAGAAATCGTAGGCCTGGTTGCAGGTCAGGTCGAGCACGTCGGCAATGTTGAGCCCCTTGTAGCGGACTTCGAGCGTTTCGCGGTTGTAGCGCTTGCCGCCGCAGACCTCGCAGATGACGAAGACGTCGGGCAGGAAGTTCATCTCGATCCGGAGCAAACCGTCTCCCTGGCACGACTCGCAGCGTCCGCCCTTGACGTTGAACGAGTAGCGTCCCGGCTTGTAGCCGCGCATCTTGGATTCCGGCAGCGAGGCGAACAGCTCGCGGATGTGGGTCAGCACCTGGGTGAAGGTGGCCGGGTTGGAGCGGGGAGTGCGTCCGATCGGAGCCTGGTCGATCGCCACCACCTTGTCCACGTGCTGCGTCCCCTCCAGCGAGTCGATCGGGATCTCTCCCACCGGCGAGCGGTAGAGACGCTGCTTGAGCGCCGGCAGCAGGGTGTCGACCACCAGCGAGCTCTTGCCCGAACCGGAGACGCCGGTCACCGTGACCAGCAGGCCGAGCGGAATCTTGACCTTCAGCTCGCGCAGATTGTTGGCGCGGGCGCCGTTCATCACCAACGCGCGGGAGCTGGCCAGCCGGCGGCGGCGGGGAACCGGGATCTCGCGGCGCCCCGAGAGGAAGGCGCCGGTCGGCGAGCTCTCGTCCTTTTTGATCTGTTCCGGGGTTCCCTCGGCGACCACCTCCCCGCCGCGCACTCCGGCCCCGGGTCCCATGTCGACGATGTGGTCTGCGGCCAGGATCGTCTCCGGGTCGTGCTCGACGACCAGCACCGAGTTGCCCTGGTCGCGCAGGCTCTCGAGCGTGCTGATCAGTCGCGCGTTGTCGCGCTGGTGAAGCCCGATCGAGGGCTCGTCGAGCACGTAGGTCACGCCGACCAGCGCGGATCCGATCTGGGTCGCGAGTCGGATCCGCTGGGCTTCGCCGCCGGAGAGCGTCGCCGTCGCGCGATCGAGGGTCAGGTAACCGAGCCCCACTTCGCGGAGGAAGGAGAGACGGTTGCGAATCTCGATCAAGATCCTGTCGGCGATCTGCTGTTCGCGTCCGGGCAGATCGAGCTTCTCGAAGAAGCCCAGCGACTGGTTGACCGTCATCCGCGTTACCGCAGCGATGTCGTGCTCGCCGACCGTGACGTGCAGGCTCTCGGGGCGCAGCCGCGCTCCCTTGCACTTCTCGCAGACGCTGCGACTGGTGTAGCGATGGAACTCGTCGTTGAGGTAGTCCAACGCCGCGTCGGCCTCTTCGCGCCGCCGCCGCTCGTGCTCCTTGCGCCGCCGCTCCAGGTTGGGAATCACTCCCTCGAAGCCGCGCTTGAAGGAGAACTTGCTGTCGTCTTTTTCGACCGTGAACTCGATCTTCTCGTCGGTGCCGTGCAGCAGCAGGCGGCGTTGCTCGGCGGGCAGATCCTTCCAGGGCGTGAACGGGTCGATCCGGTACTTGGTCGTGACCGCGTCCAGCAGCTTCTGGTAGTAGGGGGCGTTGCGTTTGGCCCAGGGGGCAATCGCTCCGTCGCGGAGAGTCAGCGTCGGATCGGGTACGATCCTCGCCTCGTCGAAGTACATCACCCAGCCCAGCCCTCCGCAGTGGGGGCAGGCGCCGGCCGGGCTGTTGAAGGAGAAGGCCGCCGGCGAGAGATCGACCGTGGTCGCCTCGCCGCCGCAGGCCACACAGCAGCTCGTCTCGGTGAAGATCATGTCGTCTCCCTCCACCGGAGAGAGAATCACCACGCCATCCGCCTCGCGCAGCGCCAACTCGACACTGTCCGCGAGCCGATTGCGGATATCGCCGTCGACCACGAGCCGGTCGACGTAGACATCCACGTCATGGGGCCGGCCCGGATCGAGCGAGATCTTCTCGGACAGGTCGTAGACTTCGTCGTCGATGCAGACGCGCACGAAACCGTCGCGTTGCAGCCGTCTCAGCTCTCGCTCGAGCCGTCCCTTGCGGCCGCGGATCACGGGCGCCAGCACGCTGAAGCGCGTTCCGCCCGGCATGGCCAGCGCGCGGTCGACGATCTCGTCTACGCTGGTCGAGGTGATCGGGCGGCCGCAGGTGGGGCAGTGGGGCTGTCCGACGCGGGAGAACAGGAGACGGACGAAGTCGTAGATTTCGGTCGAGGTTCCCACCGTGGAGCGCGGGTTGCGGTTCGCGGATTCCTGGTTGATCGCGATCGTCGGCGAGAGCCCGTCGATAGATTCCAGATCGGGCTTGCCCATCTGACCGAGCAGCTGGCGGGCGTGGGGGGAGAGCGACTCGACGTAGCGACGCTGTCCCTCGGCGTAGATCGTGTCGAACGCCAGCGACGATTTTCCCGAGCCGGAAGGGCCGGTGACGACGACGAGCCGTCCGCGCGGGATGTCGACGTCGACGCTCTTGAGGTTGTGGGTTCGGGCCTTGCGTATACTGATGAACTTCAATTGCTCGTCTCCCCCGGAAATGGTCAAGAACGATCGTTTCGCTCGCCCGCACCGAAGCGCGCGAGCCAGATGAGAACGGCGATTTCGATCGCCAGCTTCATTCCCGCGGCCTCCGCCTCTCCCCGCCCGGCGATGTCGTAGGCCACGCCGTGGTCCGGGCTGGTTCGCACGAACGGCAGGCCCGCCGTCACGTTGACGCTGCGTCCGATCCCGCCCAGCTTGAGCGGGATCATCGCCTGGTCGTGGTACGCGGCAATCACGGCGTCGAAGCGGCCGCTCGCCGCGTCGCGGAACGCCGAGTCGGCCGGCAGCGGAGCGCTGATATCGAGGCCCGACTCTCGGGAGAGGCGCTCGGCGCAGGGAGCCAGCACGGTGCGCTCCTCGTCGCCCAGAAGACCGTTTTCCCCGGCGTGGGGATTGAGCGCCGCCAGCGCGAGGCGCGGCGTCCGATCGGGTTTCAACGCGGAGACGATCTCGCACAGGTGCAGGGCGGTGCGTTCGCAGCGCTCGGCGGTGATCGTGTCCGGGACCTCCCGCATCGGGTGATGAGTGGAGATCAGGCCCACTATCAGCTCCTCGGAGACGAAGACCATCGTCACGTCGTCCTCATTCATTTCGCATCTTCGGGCCAGGTACTCCGTGTGCCCCCTGAAACCGGGCAGGATCGAGGAGATCGACCTCTTGCTGACCGGCGCGGTCACCAAGAGGTCGCAGGGACCGGCCAGGACCGCCTGCGAGGCCTTCTCGAGCGAGGCGAGCTGGATCCGGGCGCTCCCGCCGCCCACCGCTTCCGGGGCCGGGCGATTCGGGCCGCAGTGCACGAATCCGATCTTCCCGGTTTCGGGGACCGCGGCGGAGTCCAGCGCTTGCAGGGGTAGCTCGATGCCGGCGACACGAGCCGATGTCTCGAAAGATGCTCGGTCCCCGAACAACACCGCAGAGCCGGGACCGCCGAAGTCGGCCAGGGCGCGGGCGCAGATCTCGGGCCCGACACCAATCGGATCTCCCGCCGAGATTGCGACCAGGGGTCCCATAATGACGCCCTATACTCCCGATGCCGTCGTTAGTCTACTTCCCGCCGATGTCTTTTTCTCCCGGCGGCGCGCAACCGAGCGCGAGGCGTTCCAGCTCTCCGAGCGGGTCGAGCAGGATCATCAGCAACCCGCGGCAGAACGGCGAGGAGACGTTCCGCGCGACGGCGCTCCAGGCCCGGAAGCGCAGCTCGCCGAGGATCGCGCCGGCCAGCGGGGTCCAGAAGAGGTCCACCGCCGAGGGGCGCTTGAACCAGCCCTCGATCGCGTACTCCCAGAGGGCGGACGAGAGACCGGCGAACAGAGCGGCGACCGGCGGGTCGTGTCCCCAGACGCGGGCGGCGAGGTGCATCTCCGAGCCGTAGATCGGGTGCAGCGCGGCGTTGAGCCAGGACGGATCGCCGTCGCTTTCGAATGCCGGCGACTCGCGCAGGTAGACGGGCCCCTCGGCCCAGGCACGCTTCATCTGCGAGGCCGAGCCGGCCCCGCGCCAGGGGGCGAACCCCTCGGGCCAGATCGCCGCCAGCCCGGCCAGCATCGCGGTGTCCACGACCGCCATCCTGACCAGCGGCACGGTCCAGCTCGTTTCGCACGTCTCGCGCCGCGGGCAGGTCTCCCGGGCGGCGGCGGGCGCTGCGGCCGAGGCGGTCAGCGCCAGCGCGACCGCGAGGGCGAGGGCCGGTCTCACGCCGGCCGGCTTTCGACCTGAACGGGGAACGGTTTGCTCGCCTCGCCGGTGTAGATCGAAACGTGGGGGAACGGGATCTCCACGCCCTTTTCGTCGAAAGCGATCTTGACCTGCTCGTACATGGATGTCTTGAGATCGAAGAAGTTTGCGGTGGCGGCCCAGACCGAGAACTGGAACTCGAGCGCCGAGTCGCCGTAGCCCACGAAGAACAAGACGGGCTCCGGATCAACCAGGCAGAGCGGGTTGCGCTCCGCCACTTCGAAGAGGATTTCCCGCACCAGGCGCGTTTCCTCCTTGTAGGCCACTCCGATCTGCATGTCGACGCGGCGGATCGGCAGGCGCGTCAGGTTCTCGACCCGCGACCTCAGCATCGACTCGTTGGGCACGCGCACCAGGACGTTGGCGAAGGTGCGCAGCTTGACCGAGATCATGTCCACGGACAGCACCTCTCCGGTGACACCGTCGACGGTGATCACGTCGCCGATCTCGAACGGCTTTTCGGTCATCAGGAACAGGCCGCTGATCACGTTCGACGCCGATGTCTGAGCCGCGAAGCCGATCGCCACGGTCAGCACGCCGGCCGCGCCGAGCAGCACGCCGAGGTCGACTCCCAGCTCGTGGATCGCCCACAGCGCGGTGACGGCGACGATGGCCCACACGATCAGCCTGCGCAGCATCAGCAGGTGCTGGGACGGAGCGCGGCGATGCCACAGCCGGCGTTTGACCACGAACGCGGCGAGCAGGCCGACTACGACGATCGCGGCGACCTTGAGCGCGATACGCGCAGTTTCACCGTCCAGAATCGATTTCAGGCTCGAAAGAAGATCGGACATGAGCACCACCTTCCCGAAAAAGCTATTTGAAAATCGAACCGAAAGCTCGTATCGCCAGGTTGCCCTGCCGCTTCTCCCGCGGCCCGCTGATTTTTTCCGGGGCGGCCGAGCCCGCGCCGGTCCGAATCCCTTTGCGCAGCTTCAGCTCTGCGAGATCGTGCTCGCCGCCGCGGCGGAAGACGACGTCCTCGGTGCGAAGCCGGCCGTCCGCGGCAAGAAAGAGGGAGAGATGCCCGACCGGGAGCTGCATGCGGTCGACGCGGATCGACCCGTCGGCCTGGTTGTCCACCTCCACCTCGGTGATCGCGCGATGAGGCAGCGCCGGAATCAGCTCGATGCTGGTTCGATACGTCGTTCGGCTGGCGTAGCACAGCTCGCCCTGGCGCGTGTCGGTCCCGAACCAGGTGTCCGACGGACGGTAGATCGGGAGTTCCTCGAGCAGGTCGCCGCCCGGCCGCTCCAGCCGCACCCAGAGCGGGGAGCTGACGAAGATCGCGGCCTTCTCTCCGGGCAGCACGGTCAGGGGTCTTTCGGAGCTGGTTACCACCGAGCGATCCGGCAGAGCCGGTACGAGCGCGATCTCCTCGGCGTCGTCCACCTGTGCCGTGCGCATCGCCGTCTCCATCTCGATCAGCGATTTTCGATCGGCAGGTGAGCTGTCCGTCACCCTCACTCCGCCAGCGAACGGATCGTCGGCGGTCTGGCCGGCGACGCGCCACTCGTCCGCCAGGCGTTGCACGTGGAGCGCCAGCGGTCCGATCGTCCAGCGCCTGACATG
Organism: uncultured Myxococcales bacterium; assembly: GCA_964530995.1. Taxonomy (GTDB): domain Bacteria; phylum Myxococcota_A; class Polyangia; order JAAYKL01; family JAAYKL01; genus CAZHCG01. The sequence goes on along the minus strand of CAZHCG010000012.1, from coordinate 5,494 downwards.
GCCAGCCGGTATCCGGAAAACACCCCACCAGCGAAGATTTTTGCTGCTCATCTCTCGACTCCAGTGGTTTTCCTCGACTGACAGCGCAGGGGGCGAGGCTCAGCCGCACTCGCCGATGCATTCGCCGGGGCAGCTGCTTCCCTCCTCGGTCAGGTCGGTTATGCAGTCTCCATTGCACGAACCGTCGCAAAAACCTTCGCAAATGCTCCCGGTATCGGTATCGGCCGGCGGCGGGTAGCAGTCTCCGTCGCATTGGCCGCAGCAAAGGCCCTCGCAGTCGATTCCCCCGACCACGAACTTGCAGTATCCGGTGCAGGTCCCGTCGCAATCCTCGCCGCTGTCGTCGCAGGAGACGTCCCAGCTGGTGGGATCGGTGTCCGAGTCGGAATCGGTGTCGCTGTCGGAATCGGCGTCTGTGTCTCCGTCGGCTCCGCCGTCCCCGTCGTCGATGTCGTCGACTTCGCGGGTTCCTTCCTCGCTGCAGGACAGAGCTGCGGCGGCGACCAGTACGGGGAGAAGCGGGTATTTACCCCAACGTTGCAAAAAGCCATCGGCTGAAAACGCTTTCGCTCGCGCCGATGCACGCCATCCGTGGCCGTGCTCACGTTTTTGGGACTCAACGAACCGTGGCGCCAGAGAAGAGCGGGAACGGTAAACGGTCTGTAACGGTGAGTTCGCTTCCGTCCCCAAAACGCTCCGCTCGTCCACGACTGACGCACCTCGGCGCGTTTCATCTCGATGTTTTTCACAACGTTGGGACTTAGAGAGCATTTCGACCTCCTGCGTAGCGTGCTTTTTTGCCTGATTATCCAGATCGCGGCGACCGCGCGCAAGGCCGCTTTCGGCTCGGGAAAAAATTTTTATCTTCCGGCGCCAGCCTCGACATCGCCGTCTCCGAGGGAGAGACCCGCGTGTACGTGGCCCGCGGGATAGCGGTCTCGGTGCTTTGCAGATCAATCGGCGGTCAGTAGTCGCGCGCCGGCCGGCCCGATGCTGCGGCGTACTCGTCGTAGGCCTCCAGCACTCGGTTGTGTTTTGCACTTCATCGGCCATTGACCGCAGTGCTGGACGGTGGGTAGAGTTCCTACGTGATCGAGTCATTGCACATAGAGGGGTTCAAGGCGCTGAAGAGCGCCCGCATCGAGTTCGAGACAGACGGGCTCACCGTGCTGATCGGCCCCAACGGCGCCGGGAAGAGCACGATCCTGGAGGCCGTCCGTCTCGTCGGCGACCTCGGCATCAACCGCTTCGACCAGGGGATGCTGGAAGGCGAGGCATTCAAGCAGCTCTCCTTCCAGGGCAGGACCGACGAGCCGTTGCGTTTCTCGGTGAGACCCGCGGCCGGGAGCCTGGGCGTGGAGGACGTCGAGTGGCGGATGGATCTCAGGAGCCACGGCGGAAGACAGCGGATCGTCCACGAGGAGGTGCTCTCGTGGCGAGGCGAGGAGCTGGCCAGGCGCACAGAGGGGAGAGACCTTCAGGGGCGACCCAGCGTCGGGGGAAGAACGACGGATTTCAGCACCGACAGTCGGGCTTCTTTTCTCGCGGAGTTGAGCCCTGGGATGTCTATGCGGGACGACGAGGATGCCGAGTGGGTCGAGAGAGGGATGAAGCTGAGAAGCGAGCTCGAGCCCGTCCGCCTGGCCAGGCTCAATCCACAGAAGGTGGCCGAGCCGGCCAAGTGGCCCAGCAGGGTTGGAGCCGATGGTTTCGGTCTTCCGGCGGCTCTTTTGGATCTCCAGACGAACAGGCGCAAGAGCTTCGACGCGCTGGAGAGGCGGTTCAAGGAGCTGTTTCCGTGGGTGGACGAGATACAGGTGCCACCGAAGAAAGAGCACTCTCATTTGAATCTCACTCCGGAAGCGGAGGAGAGGGACCCGACTGTCATCGAGTTGAAATTTCTGGAGCACGGGGCGAGCGAGGCGTACCCCGCTTCCGAGGCTTCGTCCGGAATGCTCGTCGCCTTGACTCTGCTTTGGATTCTGCACCGCCCGGAGCCGGATCGGATCCTGCTCGTCGAGGAGCCGGAGAACTCCATGCATCCCTACCTGCTGGGGGAAGTGTATTCGCTGCTGCGCAAGGCGGCCAGGGGGGAGATCGGGGATCGCGCTTTGCAGGTCGTTGTCTCCACGCACTCGGTGGATTTCGTGGATCTCTGTCGTCCCGAGGAGATCCGCATCTGCGAGAGGGACGACAAGGGGCAGATACACGTCGGAACCGTCCGCGATCGAGAAGGCGTGGACGAGGCGCTGGAGACCTATCGAGGCGCTCTCGGCGAGCTTTGGTACTCGGGAGCGATCGGCGGGTTGCCGTCGGCCGCTTCGGAATCTGACTCCGACCGGTGATATCGATGGGCACCGGCAATCGAGTCGAATGACAAGCAGCAGACCGGCGACGCTCCTGGTTATCGGCGAGGGAAAGACGGAGGAGGGAGATTCTTTTCTCGAGCGGGGATCTCCCGGTGATCCCATACCCGACGACGAGCTGGGCGCCTTGCACGTGCTCGTAGAACGGGTGTTGGTCGAGCGTTGCGGTGTGGAGCCGCTTTTCGTCTGGCCTCCCGGGATTCGCCACAACCGCAGGCCGGGCAATCCCGGCTTGTTGAAAGACCTCGCGGGAGAGCCGCGGCGACCGCCTCGGCCGCCGGTAACCGGCTCTGTCGAGGATCGCGTCCGACGCAAGCCGTGGCTCAGCGCATGCGTGGGACGGCTTGCCGTAGACCTGGTCGTGGTGGTCAAGGACGCCAACCAACCAAGAATGGCCGACAGGACCAGAGAAGGGCTGCGCGAGTCGTACGAGTGTTTATTGCCAGTCGGCTTGCATGTGATCGCAGGCGCGGCGACACCCAGCATCGAGGGGTGGCTGCTTCCGATAGACGAGGGGCAGAAGATGGACGAAAAAGCGGCCAAGAGGCTGTTGAGCGAGGGGAGGTTGGGCTCGATAGAAAGAAAGGTGGAGCGAGCCAGAGAAATTGCTCTCGACAAGATCGTGCGTGCATCTCCGACCGGGTTCGCGCCGCTGGTAGCAGAGATTGAAGCCTGGGCCGGGAGCTTTCGCCGAGGATAGCGCCAGCGACCGCGAGGATTGCGAAAAAATCGTAGCCGTTCGTGTTCATTGTTGGTTTGCTTTCGGGGCGGAGTCGCGAAAGACCGCGGCCCCCTCGATTATCGAACGTTCCATCGTTCTGTTTTCCTTTCAGAAGCGGAGAAGGCCCCGGGCCATCCGATTGCTTTGGTGATCAGAAACATTTTTGAATTCGAGCCTTGCCCGATCGTTGCCCGGCAGCTTCCGGGCAAGGCCGTCAGTAGTCGCGCGCCGGCCAGCCTGATGCCGCAGCGTACTCGTCGTAGGCTTCCAGCACGTGGTCTACGTAGTCGAAGTTTATCTCGGTGCAGCTCTGCGTGGTCTGGTAGGAGTTGTACTCTCCGATCGCCATCAGGGTGTACTGCTCCTCGCTGCAACCCTCGAACTGCTCCTCCATCCGTTGGCGGTTGCGCGACACCGCCCGGATCCCCAGCTCGATGTTGATCTCCGGGTTGAAGATCGAGCTCGCCCAGCCCGGCACGCTCGGCTCGCTGGTCAGGTTGGGGTGGCCGTTCGAGAGCCGGCCGAGGTCGACGCTCGTGCCGCCGCAGGCGGGCACCACCTGCATCAGGCCGAAGCAGTGGCATTCGGGCTCGCTCCAGCCCCAGGGGATACCGCAGGGCAGGTTGGGGCAGCCGACGGCGTCGTGGTGGAACCCGGACTCGACGCGGACGATCGCCTTGAAGATCATCGCGTCTGGCTCTGCGTATTTCTCGGTGAAGCGCAGGACCCGGCAGTCGTAGCGGTCGACCGGGATCCCGCTCCATTCGATCACGATTCCGGTGCGCAGCGGGTCCTCGCAGGAGCTGTCCGAGACCCGGCAGCCGGCGAGCGACAGAAGCGAGAGGCAGACCGCGACCGGCGCCGAAAGAAAAGCCGGGACAGATGACCGTTGCTCGCTCACCTCTCCAGGTTGGCAGAGCGGCGCGAAACGCGCAACAGCCATCGCTCGGCGCTCGGGTCAGAAGTGGTACGCCGCCCGGATCGAGAACGGGACGAAGAAGCCGAGCTGCATGTGCTCGTCGGGCGTCTCCCGGTCGGTCTCCTCCAGGTTGTTGATCGAGATCACCAGACCCGCCTCGGCGCTGATGCCGAAGCTGGCCGCGAGCAGGTACTCCACGCCCATCAGGAGCCCGATATCGAAGCGGTCCATGTACTCGCGGATTCTCTTTTCGTAGTACTCGTCGTCCTCGTCGTCCGACTGGTAGGAGCCGATCCCGACAACTGGGCTGGCGGCCAGCCCGGCGAAGAAGTAGGCCCCGCCGGGCCGCGGCTCTCCGATGATGAAGCGGGCCCCCAGCTCCGGCGCCAGCGCTCCGGCGGTGCTGATCGACTCCCGGCCGTCGTCCTCGAACGACTCGCGCCGGATGTCGAGCCCCAGCGAGAGGTAGACGTCGACGATCCCTGCGATGATCGCGCCGAACTCCAGCTCGGGGACGAGCACGGGCCGCTCGCCGACGAAGGCCTGGTGGACCGAGAGCCCCACGCCGGTGTGGAGGCCGGTGTCGATCGCCTCCGCGGCGGGCTCGGATGCGGCGGTCCGCGCCGCCAGGGACAGGAAGAGCAGCGCCGAGACGGCCGGCGCCGCGCGTGTCGCGGTTCTCATGACAATCACCCCTTTTCGCCCGAAAGCGCTCGATTCTACCACGCGAGAGCAAAACGACAGGGGCTGATCGCCGATTCGCACGAACGGACGGATCGCCGGCCCTCGCGCCGACCGCGCCGGTTTGCCGACCCGCGTCGGGTGCTGTATTCTTCGAACACAAGGGGAGCTCGTCGTGAAACGTTGGTTGATCCGTGGGGGCTTTTTTCCGGGCTTGGCGCTGCTGGCAATCTCCTCGGGTTGCTGGGAGGGCGGCCGAGGCGGCGGCGACGCGGAATCGGACTCGGACGTCGATTCCGACACCGACTCGGATGCCGACGCCGATACGGACACGCACAGCGATACCGAGACCGACCTCGATACCGGCACCGGGACGTCGATCGAGGAAGAGGACGAGTGCGAGGACGGTTGGATCGATTGCGACGGCGAGGACGCGAACGGGTGCGAGACCGAGGTCGAGGACGCGCCGCCGGAGTACTTCGAGTACGGTTGCTGCCACCCCTTCAGCGACTCGGACGAGGCCCTCGTCGACTGCGACGAAGACGGGTACTGCGAGTGCTACGGGGTCTGTTGCGATCCGCCTTACGAGGACGAATGCTGCGGGGAATAGTGCCCTCCGCCTCGACGCCGCCGATCGACGATACGATTTTTGAGGCGGTTTTTCGGGTCAGTGTGAGCCTCCTTTCGATCGGCCGGAGCAAGGGCCCGGCCGTTTTCACGAGTCCAGTCGCGCCGGCGGGAGGATCGGTTACGCTCATCTTCTACAGTTGGCGGGAAGGATCGCATTGCGAAAGCCAGTGATTTCGA
>CAZHCG010000011.1:0-49402 GCA_964530995.1 uncultured Myxococcales bacterium | reverse complement strand
GCTGGGCGAGAACATTTCCTACGGCTCGATCACTGCGGCCGACGTGATCTCGGGATGGATGTCGTCTGACGGGCACTGCGCCAACATCATGAATCCGGACTTCGAGCATTTCGGCGCCGGCTACGCCGAGGTGTCGGGCAGCTTCTACTACCCCACCTGGACACAGACATTCGGCGCCAAGCTCTGAGCGAAGGCGGAAGGGCTCAGGACCCTTCGCCCTTGGAACGCGCGATGTCCTCGTACTTGGAGGGACACTTGGTCAGAATTTCGTCGGCCACGAGCAGGTCTTCGCCAGGCTGCAGCACGCCCTGGACGACCAGCTCGCGGCCGGGCTTCATCGAATCGGGCAGGATTCCGCTGTAGGAGACGGAGAGCACCTTTTCGTTCTTGGCGAGGTCGAAACGGAACTCGTCGCTGCTCGGTTTGCGACGCACCGAGCCGTCCACCAGCAGACCGTTGACGCGCACGGGGCGCTCCTCGAAACGGTCTCGCTGGGCGAGCACCTCTTCGACCGTCTTGTAGTAGACCATCGAGTCGCCGAAGCTCGAAGCGATCAGATAGGTCAGGCCGCCGCCGACCAGCAGGGCACTGACAGCAATTTGGATGATTCTCGCGCGCAACTCTTTCCTCACTCGGGGGAGAAGGTGCGGACCATTGCGTCCAGCTCCTCTTCGATTTCGGCGAAACGATCGTAGGGGGCGGCAGCCTCGAGCACTATCACCTCGTCGTCGATCACGAACAGCGTGGTGCTGAAGGCCCAGTCCTCGACGCCGTGGGGCAGCGCGAAATCGAGGGTGCAACCGGCCAGGTCGGCGTCGGTCTCGAAGCACTCGCGCGAGTCGAGGACGTAGCCGCGCTCCTCGAGATGCCCGGCCAACGCGTCGGTCCAGAACTCGAGGTCGGCTCTGGGGTAGTTCTCCACCTCGCGCGCTCCGACGCGGACTCCCTCGGCCGTGATCAGCTTGTAGTCGCGGGACTTGTCGTACTGCTTGAAGCTGTCGCCCAGCTCCATCTTGTAAGGCGGAGGGCCGCAAGCGCACGGCGCCCAGCAGCAGGCCAGCAGCGCAAAGATGCCGGCGAGGCGCTGAAGAAGGCCTCGCGACCGTCCGGCTCGATCCGGTGGGACGAAAGCCGCGCTCATTCAGAACCCTCCCAGGAAGAGGTCGAGATTGACCGTGTTGATCCATTCGAACGGCGAGTGCACGTAGACCACGCGATCGCGCTGGCGAAAATTGAAAGAGACGTCGAGCACGGCCCACTGCGATCGCTCGCGAACGACGCGCAGCCTGCCCTTGACCTCCTCCAGCTCCCTGACCAGCTCGGTCATGTTGCGCTCGATGCGCAAGGTGGCCTGCACGCCGGAGTCGTCGAAGAAGCTGCGCAGCTTGGTCAGGATTTTTTGCTTGGACCTCAGACGGCCTTCGAGCTGAGCGATCTCCTCGGTCAAATCCTCGCGCTCCAGCGTCTTTTCCAGCACCGGCCCCAGCTCTCCGGCGGACTCGACTATTCTTCCCAGCTTTTCGGGAGGGACCTTCAGCACGAGCCGTTCGTCGGTGACCAGCGTGGGGAAACCGTCTAGCTCGCGGGCCGCCTCGATCAGCCGGGCGCGGGCTTCGTCCGAATGAACCACCTTGACCAGCATCCGGGAAACGAGCGCGGTCCGACGGCGGCTTTCGACTCCGGCGTCGTCGTCGGTCTCGGCCGGCGGCTGCGAATTCTCCGCTTGTCCGCCCGGATCCTGCTCCGGTTGCTCGTCGGCTTTTCGCGGCTCGTCGGCCACGGCCGCGACCGCCGGCAGCAGCAGGGCGCCCGACAGCAGCGGGGCGCAGAACGCGGTGATTGCGCGACGGACATTTCTTTCTGCGAAAAAGCTCATCAGTACACCCGGAAAGTGGCCAGCGCCTCGACGATGGCGTCGTGATGGTCCTGGAAGGATTCCTCGCTGGGATAGAAGACCTCGACCACGTACAGCGCGTCTTCGCGCGTCGTCACTCCCACCAGGTAGTAGCGCGGCTCGACGCTGGCGTCCCTGTAGACCCGGTAGCGGATGTCTCCGGCGACCTCGTGCTCGATCAGCTCCTCGTCGCGGCCGTCCATCTCGTGGTGAATGGCCTCGGACCAGAATTCGGGGTCGCCAAGCGGTTCGTTGTCCACCACTCCGCCCCTGATCACGGTGGTATCGGCGGCCTGAGCCCGGTAGACGTCCTCCTTGTCGAAAAGAACGAAATCAGCCGGCAGATCCATTTCGAAATTGCCGAGACCTTCGCGGAGCGTGGTCTGGTGTGGAGAGAGATCGCGAACCCAGGGGAACGGCGAGCGGTGGACATCGGAGGCGGACTGCTCGAGAACCGGCTCCAGCTCGATCGTGATCGTGAAGTAATCGACCAGGTTGCGCAGCGTCGAGAGCGTCGACTCCATCGATTCGATTTTCTCCGAGAGGCGCTTGATCTCCTCCAGGATCCGCAGGCGCTCCTCCACGTCCACGGTGCGCTCGAGCAGAACCAGCAGGCGTTCGCGCGCTTCCCGCGCCACGGCCAGACGCGCGCCGATGTCGGTGAACTGCTCGGTGACATCCATCGCCTGGATGCGGCGCTGGAGCAGATCGCCGACCGCGGCGAAGGTGTCCATCACCTCCTCGAAGTCGTCGGCGGGAACGCGGACCACGATCACCTCGCTGGTCAGCGACTCCACGTACCCGCCCCTTTCCTCGGTGATCCCCGTGATCTCGTCGACCGCATCGAGCAGGCGCGGGACCCGCAGTTTGAGAAAGCCGGTGTAGACGACCATCGGCTCCGAGAGATCTCGGCTCTTGGCGCCTTGTTCTCCCCGACGTTCTACCTGCTGCTGCTGACGGTCTTCCTTGCCCGAGCTTTGACTATACGATTTGCCTTTTTTGTCGTGGCTCGAAGACGCGGCCTTCCTCTTTGCCGGAGCTTCTTCCCTCTCCACCTCCACCTCGTCGAAGAAGGCGGCGTCGTCCTCGACATAAGCGGATTCCTCAACCGGGGCGGCCTGCACCTCCACGCCGCCACCACCTCCTCCGATGGTTTCCACCTGGGCGGAGTAGGCACCTTCGTAGCCGCTCTGCTTGACCGAGACTCCGCAGCCGGAGCAGGCCAGGGCCAGCAGCGATGAAATGACAGCCTTCGTTCGCATCGACGCTCCTGCGTCATTGCCGTCCTCGGCAAAAATCAACGACTAGAAGATAGCGAAAAAAGAGACCGTTTGCGAGTGCCTCGGAAAACAGGAAATTTTCTCTATTGCCGAGCGGTTTCGGGCCACGTAGATTGCCGCCGATGGAAGACGAAGCCCTGCCGTCGCTCCGGCCGCGTTCGACCCGCAGGCAGCGCTTGGCCTGGTGCCTCTACGACTTCGCCAACTCGGCCTTTCCCACGGTAATCGTGACGGCGGTCTACGTAATCTACTTCAAGTCCGTGGTCGTGGGCGGGGACGAGCCCGGTCGCTCGGATCATCTCTGGGGCCTGGCCAACTCGCTGGCCGCGCTGCTCGTGTTCCTGACCGTGCCGCTGCTGGGAGCGATCGCCGACCGGGCGGGTCGCAAGCGGGCGCTCATGATCGGGTTCGCCGCGCTGAGCATCGCCGCCACCGCGTCGCTCTCTCTGACAGGCGAGGGGACCGTGCTTCTCGCGATCATTCTTTTCGTCGCGGCGGCCGTCGGGTTCGAGAGCTCGTGCGTGTTCTACAACGCCTTTCTCCCCGAGCTGGTTCCGGCGAACAGGATGGAGCGGCTCTCCGGTGCGGGATGGGCTCTGGGCTATCTCGGCGGTCTGGGTTGCCTGCTGGCGGTGATGCCGCTCGCATCCGAACGACCGCGGCTGGTGCCGCTGGTGGTGGCGGCCTGGTTCGCCGTCTTCGCAGTGCCGGCGTTCGCGGCGCTGCGCGATCTACCCAGGCCGAATCCGCCGGCCGGGACCGCGGACGCCTTTCGCCAGGGCCTGACCAGGTTCCTCACCACCATTCGCCGCCTGCGAAGGCACCGGCAGCTGACGCGTTTCCTTTTGTCCTACTTTTTCTACAACAACGCCGTGTTGACCATCATCGTATTCGCGGTGGCGTTCTCCAGCGACAGCCTCGGGTTCTCGATCGAGGAGAGCATTTTGCTGATCGTGGCGATGAACGTGGTGGCCGCTCCCGGTGCATACGTCTTCGGGCACGTCGCGGAGCGCTTCGGAGCCAAGCGCACGATCGTCGCCACTTTGCTGATCTGGCTGGCCGTTGTAGCGGGCGCCGAGCTCGCGGTCTGGCCCGGACTGTTCACCACCGCGCAGGCCAAGGGTGTCTTCTGGGGCGTGGCAGGCCTGGCTTCGCTCGGGATCGGCGCGATCCAGGCCACCAGCCGCACTTTCGTCGGGCAGCTGGCTCCGGCCGGAAGGTCGGGCGAGTTCTTCGGCTTCATGGCCTTCGCCGGCAAGGGGTCGGCGGTGCTGGGGCCGTACGTCTTCGGCTGGACGTCGGACACGTTCGACAGCCAACGAGCTGCGGTGGCGACGATCGGGGCTTTCTTCCTCGTTGGTCTGGTGTTGATGGCGCGGGTGGCGAACCCCAGATGATTGGCGCTATACTCAACTATCGCCCAAGGAGGTGCTCGATGAGGTTTTTCGCCTGGATCATACCATTTTTCGCGATCGTGGGGTGCGGAGCCGAACCCGCGAGCTTCGAGCCGGCCGGCGGTACGGACGCGGACACCGACGCCGATTCGGATGCGGACAGCGACACCGATGTCGACGCGGATACGGATACCGACGCCGATTCGGATGCGGACAGCGACACCGATGTCGACGCGGATACGGACACGGACACCGACACCGACACGGATACCGACACCGACGCGGATACGGACACCGACACCGACGCGGACACCGACACCGACGCGGACACCGACGCCGACACGGACACGGACACCGACACCGACTACTGCGAGGACGGCGGCGGCAACGGCGAGGACTGCGAGGCGGCGATCGTCATCGGTCGCAACTCGTTGCCCAGCAACACCATCGCGGGCGACACGAGCGGAATGACGAGCGACATCGACGTCGAGTGCGAGCAGTACTCGATGCCCGGGCCGGACGTGGCCTACGCCGTCTACCTCTTCTCCGGCGAGACGATTCACGCAACCATGCATACGAACGGCACCGACCTCGATTTCCTGCTATTCGGCGGCGCGGCCTCGACATCGGAAACACCCTGCGACGCGGCGAATCTGCTCGATTGCTCGTCGCTGCCGGGAACGTCTCCGGAAACCGTGGAGTGGACCGCCGCCGTGGACGGTTGGGTCTACCTACTGGTGGATGCCTATCAGGAGAACCTGGAGGGATCCTTCACGATAGCAGCGCACATCCAGGATCCCCGGGAGGGCGAGTGCTACGGAGGAGAGCCGCTCTCCGGTCACTGGGAGTGCGCGGGAGAGGAGGGCAGCTGCGTGCAGGTCTTCGAGTACGACGACAGCGGTCCGTGCGGGGACGGTCAGTGCGACCCGGAAAACGGCGAATCAGCTCTGTCTTGCCCGGCGGATTGCGATCTGTCCGGTCAGACCGATTACCCGTGCGACGACGAGCTCGACTGCATCTTTCTCGACTGGCCGATCGAAGACGACGGCTACTGGCAGTGCAACAGCTTTGAGGGAATCTGCGTGCCGCAGGCCTCGAATGCGTACTGTGGCACCACCGGCTACGACTGGTGCGCCGAGAATCACGGCGAATCGGATCAGTCCTGCCCGGTCGACTGCGGGCTGGCCTCGCAGAGCGGCAGTTGCGAGCAGGACTACGACTGCGTGTTTCTCCCCTGGCCGTGATCGAGCACCCCGCCCGACGGCCCCCGTGGGCGTGAGGAGAATCACAGTGACCTGGTCTCCCAGCTACGGACCGCACAGCCCCTTCGGCGACAGGGAGCGTGACACCGTCGACACCATCGTCGAGGCGCTGCAAAGACACCGGCACTCCGCGAGCGACGAAGCGCTGGCGACAATCCGGGAGCACTTTTCACGTCTCGAAGCGTTCGGGGAGTTGCTCGACCGATACCCATCACCGTTCGCCCGGCAGCGACTCGGAGAACGGGAGCACGACTTCGAGAGCCTGGTTGCCCGTCTCTGCCGAAGCAGCCCCGCCGACTTCGAGTTTAGAGCTCCGACCCGCGCCATCGTCGGCCGGGCCCTCGACATGGCGCAGGTCAATTTCTACCGGTTGCTCCGCCATGTGTGCACAGAAACGATTCCCGAGCCCGAGGCCAGTCGGCTTCGCACTGTAGCTGTTCGCCGCATGCGGGAAGTCATCTATACCAAGCTCGTCGAGGAGCTGTTGGGGGACCTGGTTACAGATGCGTTCGTGGATGGGAACCTTCGGCGCCGTGCCAGCCACGAGCTGATGAGAATCTGGGAGCGTCGGCTGACGTATCGATCGGTCGACTTCTTCCCGTTGCTCGAGGCCACCTGGGAGGCGCGCAATCGGGTCGAGGTTCTCGGTGGAACGCTGATGGGGGCGCAAGAGATTTTTTCGTTGTTGCGCGAAGGCTGCGATCCAGATTTCGTCGAGCACCTCACGAATCACGATCCGAGCGAGGACGAGGTCGCCGCCTTTCGCGAGTTTTTGTTCGGGGCGACATCGGAACAGCTCGCCTCGCTCGATTCGACCCCTGACCAGCGAGCTCGGCACCCGAGCACCCACTCGTTCAGCTACGGCATGCTTGCCGGCGACGAGGACCCCGCCGCCATGCTCTACGAGTTCTTTTCGAGACGCTACTTGCAATCGATGGCTCGCCGCCTGGCCGACCTGCCGGGGCCCAAGCGCACCGCGGAGGGATATGTCCTGCTGGCCTATCTCGCACAAGCACCCGAGATGGAGAAAGGGAAGTAGCCGGAGTTGTGCGAACAGGTCGCTTTCCCTATCGAACGCGGTAAATGCGGGCTAGCGGATTCTGACTCTCTGCACCACCAGCGTGACCTTCTCCTTTCCATGTGCGATGCCGAGCATCATCACCGAGCCTATCGGTCCGCTGATCGCCTTGCGCGCCTGTGCCGGAGTGCGTACCTTCTTGCCGTCCACCGACAAGATGCGATCCCCCTCCTCGAGCCCCGCGACGGCCACGCGCGAGCCGGCGGAGACGCTGCGCACCACCACTTTCCCGGGGCCGCCTCCGACCTGGATCGGGAGTCCGCCCTTGCCCGGAGGCGGGCCGGTCACCGGCAGCCTGTCCACCGATCCGTACTCCGAGCCCGAGATACCGACAGACGGGGAGGGCTCGCTGAGCGCTATCGCGTGCGAGCCTTCGCCTTTGCTCTCCGGCTCCCGGAGCGCCGGTCCGATCGGTCCGCTGGGCAGCACGAGACGATCGAACGGGATCCCGCCCTCATCGTCGGCGACCAGCTGGACCTCTGTGTCGAAGCGTGCCTTGGGGGCTTGTGCCAGCACCTTGCCGTCCTTCTCGGCGATGACGTGGTAGTTGCACTCGCCGACGCCCTCGAGGGTGAACGTGCCGTCCTTTTCGGTGGTCGCGGTCACGACCTGGATCGAGCCGCGGGCCATCGAGCGCGCGGTGATCCTGGCTTCTCCTATTCCGTAGCCGCGCGAGTCGACCAGCCGGCCGCGGATCGATTCGGCGGCGAGCGGCAGCTCCAGCTCGAGGCTGATCCGGCGACCGGGTCGGCCGTCGACGCGCGCCGCCGCGGGCACGCGTCCTTCGGCCAGCGCCTCGACACGCGCCTTTGCCGGCAGACCGCGCAGATCGGCGGTTCCGTCCCCGCCGCTGCTCGTTTCGGCCAGCAGCTCTCCGTCCTCGGAGTAGACCGAGATGCCGGCCTCGCGAACGGGGTAGCCCTTTTCGTTCACGGTTCGCACGGACAAAGCCGTTCCGGGACGCATCGCGACCGCCAGCTCGTCGACCTCTCCTCCGGCGGGCAGGGTGACTCGCGTGGGGTGTTCCATGATCAGCTCGGGATGGGAGGCCGAGATCAGCAGGCGGCCGGAGGGCAGCCCGTCCAGCGCGAAGGACCCGGACCTGTCGGTGACCGCCCGCCCGGGAGATTGGCGATCCCCGGAGGGCAACGGAATGCGTTGCGGACCGACGAGCAGGGCATCTCCTTCGGCGTCCGGACGCGCGGGAGGCCAGCCGTGGCGCGCCGCCTCCAGCATCCGCGAGAGAAACAGATCGCGTCGACCGTCGTCTACCATCACGGCCGAGCCCCCCAGATCCTGGCTGACCTCGACCAGCGCGCCTGAGACCGGGTTACCGTCAGGATCGCGGACGGTGCCGCGCACGCGAGCGCCGGAGCGCATGCGCAGCACGCTCTCGCCTTCGGTGGAGAGCGCGACCGGGGCCGTGCGCAGATGGCCGGGGGCGACCGCCTCGACCGTGTAGGCTCCGGGTGCGAGCCCGGCTAACGAGGTCGTTCCGTCCTTGCCGGTGATCCCCGTGCGGCGCAGCATCGGCGAGTCGACCGGTGCGATCAGCACGGTCGCGTTCGGAATCGGATCGCCGCCCTCGGCGTCGACGGCGCGGACCCGCGCTTCGCTCGCGGGTTCCAGCCGCGCCTCGAGCCGCGTTGTCTCGCCGGCGGAGACCTCGATCGGTTTGCCGGTTACCACCGCCCGCTCGCCGTCTTCGGCCCACAGCGCGTAGATGCCCGGAGCCAGACCGGCGAGGGCGAGCTTACCGTCTTTCGCGCTCAGCGCCGAACGCTGCGGCCAGAGAGCACCGCCCGCGATCAGCACGCGCAGGCGGCCGGGGGGATCTCCGTCGCCGGTCGTGAAGCTCGCGGTCAGCGAGCCGCCTGGCTCCAACGTCGGGTCGGTGGCGCCGTCGCAGCGGGCGGGCCCCAGGCCGGTGGATGTTTTGCCGGGAGCCCAGGCCCAGACCTGCAGCGGGCGGTCCTCGCTCAACCCTTCCAGCTCGTACGATCCGTCATCGCCGCCGCTCGTCTCCAGAGCCACGTCGGCCTCGGGCCAGGGCGAGTCGAGCAGCCGCAGGCGGACAAGCGCGCCGGGAATCGGGTTCCCCTCGCTGTCGCTGACCGTGCCGGAGATAGTGCAGTCTCCCTCGGGAGCGGGCTGCAGCTCTCGGTCGTGGATCTCCGGCGCGCCGTACGAGGACGCTCGTTCTGCATCAGCGGCTTCGTCTCCGCCGTCGACCCCGTCTCGTCCGTCGCTTTCGTCGAGCAGCCGGACCAGACCGACGGTCGCCAGCGCTCCGACCGCGACGCCGATGACCAGAGCGATTGCGGTGCGGCGATCCCCCAAGCGCGACCTCCGGGCTCAGTCACTCTCCGAGAGGACCAGATCCGCTCGCGATCGGTGACTGCTGATGATGCGGTGCTCGATCTCCAATACGCGTTCGATGAACTTTCCTTCGGCCGGATCGCGGGCGCGCTTCTTCCGATGCCAGAGGGTGTCGTGGTAGCTGCGATCGATGAAAGCGCGGAAGTCCGCCTCCTCGAGCAGGGTGGTGTAGGTACCCTCGGCGATCACCACGTCGATGTCCTCCAACCCGAGCATCTCCTCCACGATGCGGTCTTCCTCGAAGAGAATCAACGGCTTGATGATGCTGGAGTCGCCCCGCTTGGCCGCCGCGAGATGGTTGTCCAGCAGGTAGAGCCGTACCTCCGAAGGGCCGACCCAGCCGATGTCCAGCTTGCGGCGCTGCGCGTTGGACTTGGGCGGAAGCTGGAAATAGTCGTCTTGACCGAGTATCACCACGCGGAAACCGGCCAGCTCCAGCTGCTCGGCGGAGGTGGCCGCCGTCTCGGACTTGCCCGAACCGGATTCGCCGGCAACCGTAATCGTGTAGATCCGCCCCGCGCGCCGGATGCTCTCGGAGGTGGCCTGCTCGATCCGGATTCCGTTCTTGCGGTGGAAGTCGGTTATGACCAGCTTGTCTCCGATCAATGCGAACTCCTGTGTGGCCGTGGTGTTTGCGCGTCCGTGAACCGACCAATGAATGAGCTACTATACGGGAAATCGACGCGACTATCATCACCGCGACGCAGTTTTTTGTCCCCGCTCGCGATCCGAACGGCAGCCGCCCCCGAGGCCGACCTCGACCCGGCGGACGACCTCTCCGTCGGGGTGCCGGGCCCGGAGCGTCGCGATCGAGGTATGGCGCTCGCACCCGGAGGGGACGGCGGCTCCCCCCCAGTCCCCGAGCTCATCGAGCAAGAGCCAGTCGCCGGGCGGTGGACTCGCTCCGCGGTCGGCGGAGAAGATCGCCGGTGCGTCGGGCCGGCTGCGCAGGCTCCAGGCCAGCTCCGCGGCCAGGCCGTAGTTGTCGCAGACCCAGATCCGGCGCGAGCGGGCCCGGGGAAGGGCGATCGCGCGGGCCGACAGGTCGCTCCAGCCGTGCAGGCGGGAGACCGGATCCCTTTCGGCGGGCAACGGCAGCAGCAAAGAGATCGCATGAATGTGCGCGGTGGCCGTGACCGCCAGCGCCAGGGAGATCGCCGCGATTCGCCATCCGGCGGCACGTCCCGGTTTGCGCTCGACGCGCCGCCCGTCCGGGAGCGAAAGCGCGGCGACCGCGGCCAGCGGGTGTCCCAGCGAGGCCCAGCTCTGCTCGGGGTGGGCCAGGGGAGAGACGAGCAGCGCCGCGGCGATCGGCAACAGCAATCCGGCTCCGAGCACTGCGCGCCGTGGACGCTCGCTGGCGCTCCGAGCGATCCCCAGCAATGCCAGCCAGGCCAGCAGCGGGGTGATCAGCCCCAGCTGTCCGGCGACCAGACCCAGCGGTCGCAGCAGAAAACCGGCCGCACCGGAGATCGTCGAGCCAGGCAGATCTCCGCGCAGGTGAGCCAGCTGGAAGCGGTACGACGGCCAGCCGGCGGCGGACTCGGCCAGCAGGTGAGGTAAAACGATCGCACAGGCGACGGCCAGCGCGAGCAAGGGGCGCAGGCCGAGCGAGGAGAAACGCACCCGGCGGTCGAGCAGCGCCGTCGCGGCCAGCGGCAGGATCAGCAGCGCCTGGTGCTTGGCCAGCATCCCGACTCCGAGCGAGGCTCCCAGGGCGATCCAGGGGGACAGGGAGCGCGGGCTGGAGAGCAGTCGCAGCAGCGCCAGCACGGCGGCCAGCCAGCAGAAGCCAAGCAGCGCGTCGGGTGTGGCCAGCAGCGCGCCGGCGGCCGGAACCGGCATCCACGCCGCGACAGCCGCCGCGCACAGAGAGCGGCGCGGATCGGCTCCGCCCTCCCGCCCGATGCGATAGATCAGCGCAATCGCCGCCGCGCCCAGCAGCAGCGACGCCAGGCGAACGCCGATCGTTCCATCCCCAGCGATCGTGGTTCCGGCACGCACCAGCCACGCAATCGCGGGCGGGTGGTCGGGAAAGCTCCAGGCCGGAAAGAGCGACCAGTTCCAGTAGTAGGCCTCGTCCGGTGCCAGCTCCAGCAAGGCGGCCGGCAGCAGGCGCGCAGCGGATGAGAAAACGGCGAGCAAAGCGACCGCCCATGCCCAGCAGCCGCGCCGGTCGGTCATGGTCTTCGGGCGGCGCGCGTCGCCTCCCACAGCGCGATCGCCGCCGCGGCCGAGACGTTGAGCGAGTCGAAGCCCGTTTCGAGGGGAATCGAGAACAGGGCGTGGCAGCGTTCACGCGTCAGCCGCCGCAGCCCTCGTTGCTCGCCTCCCAGCACCAGCGCGCTGGGTCCGCGCTCCCAGCCGGCGCGGTGGACCGGCGTCTCGGCGTTGGCGTCCGCTCCCAGCGTGCGGTAGCCCTCTTCGTCGAGGCGCTCGATCAGTCGAGCCAGGTTGGTCACTCGCGCGATCCGCATCAGCTCGCTGGCTCCGGCCGAGACGCGGACCGCGGCGGCGGTGACCGGCGCCGCGCGATTCCTGGTCAGCACCATTCCGGCCGCGCCCAGCGCGTGGGCCGACCGGATCACGGCGCCCAGGTTGCGCGGGTCCTGGACCTGGTCGAGCAGGACCAGCAGGGGCCTGGGGAGCTTCGACGCCTCCCTCAGCAAATCGTCCACGCCGGCGTACGGGTAGTCGCCGCTCAGCGCGACGACCCCCTGGTGCACGAGCCCCTTGGCCAGGCGATCGAGGGCCGAGCGTCGAACGGTCTCCATCTCGACGCCGGCGCGGCGGGCCAGGTCGCCGACTCGGCGTGCCGTGGTGGGTTGCAGCCCGGCCGCGAGACATACCAGGGAGATCGCGCCCGGAGAGGCTCGCAGCGCCTCGCTGACCGCGTTGGGACCGGCGAGCACGCGCTTCATTCGGTGGTCCGCGCCTTTTCCAAAGCGGCGGCTATCTCGCCGCGAATCGCTCCGACCGCGGCGAGGGAATCGGGCGCCTCGCGGATTGGCCTTCCCACCACCAGGTAATCGGCACCGTCCGCGATGGCCGATCGCGGAGTGGCCGCCCGCTTCTGGTCGCCGGCCGCGGAGCCCGAAGGGCGGATTCCCGGCGTCACGATCGCTGTCCCGGCCCCGACCGCCGAGCGCACCAGCCGTACCTCGCGCGGTGAGCAGACCACGCCGCCGCAGCCGTTGGAGGCCGCCAGCTCGGCACGGCGGCGCACGGTCTCCCGCGGCGGCCCGAGCAGAGCGGCGGGAGCGAGATCGGGCTCGTCCAGGCTGGTCAGCAAGGTAACCGCCAGCAGGGTCAGCTCGTCGCCCGCCGCCTCGCGCGCCCGGCGAAGCATCTCGCCGCCGCCTGCGGCGTGGACGGTCAGCATCGAGACGCCCAGCGCGCGGGCCGAGCGAACCGCGCCGCCCACGGTGTTCGGAATATCGTGGAGCTTGAGGTCTAGGAACACCTCGCAGCCCAGCTCGCGGGCCAACTCGACCGCGGCCGGACCCGCGGCGGTGTACAGCTCGAGGCCGATCTTGACCATTCCGATGTTGCCGCGCAGCTTCTCGAGAAGCGATCGTGCCGCGCCCAGATCCGGTACGTCCAGCGCCAGGATCAGGCGGCCGGCCGCCTCGTCGCGCTCGGCGTGCGTTTCTTCGACCACGTCTCACCTCCAAAAAAGAAAAGGCGGGAGCCGCGTCGCGGCACCCGCCTCGTCGAGTCGCTCATCGCGCGACGTCAGAGCCCGAGATCACCGCCGCCCAGCGGATCATCGGTCAGCTTTACCTTGCCGCCGCCCTTCTTCTTCTTCTTCTTATCGTCGCCGCCTCCGGATTTCTTGCTGGAAGCTCGCCTGACCTTACGCCTGGCGTTGTCGCGATCCTTCTCGGCCTCCTCGAGGCGCTTCTTGGCCGCGGCGATCGCGGCCTCGTCGCCCGCCTCCTTGGCCTTGTCCAGCGCATCGGCCATCCGCTCGGCCCGCTCGTCGGCCTTTCTCATCTCGGCCTGCATGGCCTTGACCTGCTCCTCGAGAGCCTTCTGGCGCTCCTCGGCCGCCTTCTGCTCTGCGAGGCGTTGCGCCTCGGCGGCTTTCTTTTCGGGAACATAGACCCCGTAGTAGTAGCCCAGACCGCCGCCGGTACCGAGAAGCACGACCGCGATGATCGCAGCGATCAGCCACTTGGGCACGCCGGCCTTCTCGGCCTCGATGCGCTTGATCTCCTCCTGGTGCTGCAGCAGCCGTTCCTGCTCCTCGGCGCGCTGCCGCGCCTCGTTCTC
The DNA here is from genome assembly GCA_964530995.1 of uncultured Myxococcales bacterium. Taxonomy (GTDB): domain Bacteria; phylum Myxococcota_A; class Polyangia; order JAAYKL01; family JAAYKL01; genus CAZHCG01. The sequence goes on along the minus strand of CAZHCG010000011.1, from coordinate 35,840 downwards.
GAGCTTGATCTTGAGTCTGCGCTCCTCCTCCTCGCGGAGCTTGCGCTCCTCTTCTTCCTTCTTGGCGCGCTCCTCCGCCAGTCTGCGCTCTTCCTCCTCGCGGCGCTTGCGCTCCTCCTCCTCGCGGCGCTTGCGCTCCTCCTCCTCGCGGCGCTTGCGCTCCTCCTCCTCGCGACGCCTGCGCTCCTCTTCCTCGCTGCGCTGGCGCTCGTCCTCCATGCCCATCAGTTCCTGGAGCGCGACGTTGACCGAGTTCTCGTTGCTGTCTTTCTTGGCCATCATTTTCCTCGCGTCGCCGTGAACGAGACTCCCCGTTCGGAAGGCATCGAATTCGAAACCACCACTCTGTGATACGCGCGATCGGTGCCCAAGGATCTATCCCGTGCGCCGACTGCCGCGCAGCTTCCCGCAATCACGGAGGAAAGCGGCTCGCGGCAGCTGGGAAGACTACCCGTCGGCGGGTTGCAAGTCAAACCTTTACAAAAGGGGTTTTTTGTGGGTTCGGCCGTCCAGAAGCAGCTCGGCTATCTGGACCGCGTTGGTGGCGGCGCCCTTGCGCAGGTTGTCGGCCGCGATCCACAGATCGAGCGCTCGAGCGCAAGACGGATCGCGGCGGATGCGGCCCACCAGCACCGCGTCCCGGCCGGCTGTTTCAAGCTGCAGGGGATACTCGTCCGCCGCGGGGTCGTCTACGATTTCAACGCCGTCCGCGGACCCGATCAGGCGGCGCGCCTCGTCCGAGGCGATCGCCTCCGCGGTCTGGACGTTGACCGCCTCGGCGTGCCCGACGAAGACCGGCACGCGCACGCAGGTCGCCGACACTCCGATCCGATCGTCGGCCAGGATCTTGCGCGTCTCGTCCATCATCTTGCGCTCCTCGCTGGTGTAGCCATCGTCGAGAAACGCGCCGATGCGCGGCAGGCACTGAAATCCGATCGGATGGGAAAAAACCTCTCCAGGCTCCGGATCCCGGCCTTCGAGCGCCCGGCGAGAAGAACGCTCGAGCTCTTCGACGCCTTTGGCGCCCGCGCCGGAGACCGCCTGGTAGGTGGAGACGATTATTCGCTCGATGCGCGATCTGCGGTGCAGAGGCGCCAGCGCCACGAGCATCTGGATCGTGGAGCAGTTGGGATTGGCGATGATCCCGCGCGGTCGGTCGCTGGCGGCGCCGGGATTGATTTCCGGTACCACGAGCGGCACGTCGTCCTCCATGCGAAACGCCGAGGTGTTGTCCACCACGACCGCGCCCGCGGCCACGGCGCGCGGAGCGTGCTCGCGGCTGACCGATCCGCCCGCCGAGAAGAGCGCGATCTCCACCCCCTCGAAATCGAACTCGGCCGGGTTTCTCACCGAAAGGTCGCGCCCGCGCCATTTCACCTGCTTGCCGGCGCTGGCTGCCGAGGCCAGCGGTATCAGCTCGCGGACGGGAAAGCCGCGTTCCTCCAGCACGGCGAGCATCGTTTTCCCCACGGCGCCGGTTGCGCCGACCACGGCGACGGTAGCTGGTTGCACCGGTATCCTCCCGGGAAGAGCGGAATGCTCGTCAGACACTGCGGTAGAGGCCCACGACCACGCCCAGAATCTGGGTCGGAAGCAAATCCTCGCGGCGCACGACGATTGGCGCGTAGGCGGAGTTCGCCGGCTCGAACACGACGTGGTCCTCTTCCGGCCGGTAGTGCTTGACCGTGGCCTCGTCGTTGAGCAGCGCCACCACGATCTCGCCTTTTTCGGCGTACATCTGCTTGCGCACGAAGACCGTGTCGCCGTCGCAGATTCCGGCGTCGAGCATCGAGTCGCCGGCTACGCGCAGGGCGAACAGCTCCTCGTGGGCACCGACAAGCGCGCGGTCGACGACCAGCTTCTCCGTGATGTTCTGGCGCGCGAGCACCGGTTCTCCGGCGGCGACCCGACCGACCAGCGGCACCTCGGTGGTCTCGCCGGCAGCCGTCCCCGCGTCGATGCGGGTCGGGCGCAGCGCGCGGGATTTCATGTCCTCGCGCTTGAGGTAGCCCTTGCGCTCCAGAGCGCGGAGGTGATCGTTGACTCCGTTGGTGGAGCGAATGCCCATGTAGGACCCGATCTCGCGCAAGGTGGGCGGGTACCCGCGGTCGAGAATCGACTTGTTGATGTAATCGAGCACCATCTGCTGACGACGGGTCAATCCTTGCATCACACCGGGCCTCCGCGCAGTGTTGTACGTTTTGGTACGGAACGAACGATCGACATGTTACTGAACAGCAGTTTACCGTGTCAAATAGTTGAGCGTTTTTCCAGCGAAATCGTGGGGCGCACCTCGGATATTTCGTCTGCTTTCACGGCGAAATCGAGAAAGGCGGGGTAGTCGCGAGGCGAGACCCGCTCGATGTCGAGCAGCGTCTTCACCTCCAGATCGATCGCGTCTTTCTCTTTCGATGCACTTCGCGTGATCCGGCCCCAACGCCCCTCGAGGCTCTCGTCCTCGGGCAGCTTTGCGACCGCGCGGGGCGGAAGGAGCACGCGCGCCGTCAGCTCGCGGCGCATGTGAGAGCAGAGAACCAGGGGGCTGGCGCGGACCGGTAGCCCGCCGATCCCGCGCGAGATCTCCATCGCGAAAGGGATCTCCAGCTCCAGCCCCTCTTCCGAGGGGCGCGTCAGCCTCTCGGCGGAGAAGGAGTAGCGCAAGACCAGGGACGATTCGGGATCGTCGAGCCCCTCGATCTCGAGCGATTCGAGCGAAGCGTTCGTCACGGCGGACGAGAGGTAGCTCTCCTGAAAGCGGGTCTCCAGCTCGTCGTCCGCGAGGCGGCGAAGCCGGCTGCGCCAGTCGGCGGCCGGGGTTCCGCTCAGGCGTTCCACGGCGCGGCCCTTCACGCTTCCGTCGCGCCCGACCTCGAGCTCCAGATCGATCAGTTGCTCGTCGCGCGGCGTGGTTCCGCCGGTTGTCTTCTCCCAGCCGGCGTCGGCGACGAGCAACGCCGGGCGATCGCGCAGGCAGGGCGGGAGATAGCCGTACGGCGCGCCGTCGCGGCCGAGGTGAACCCAGCGCTCGTCGCCGACGAGCAGCAGCGGGTGCTCGATCACTTCGAAATCCGGGAGCGAGCCGCGGGTCTCGTCCTGGCCCGCGCCGATTGCGAAGGCGAGCCGGGCTTCCAGGCCCGCAGATTGCAGCATGGCGATCGCGGCCCGGGTACGGGCTCCGGAGCGGCGGGCGACCACCTGCGCCGCCTCCTCGAACAGGCCGACTTCGTTTTCGACGTTCTCCATCACCCAGGCGTAGATCGCCTGCGCCCTTTCCTCGCCGGACGCGTTCCGCGGCAGACCGTGCAGCGCCTCGTCGAGCGCGGAGCGGATCGACTCGGAGGGCCGGTTCAGCTCCGCGCACATGTCTCGAACCCTGGCGGCCAGCGCTTCCCAGATCGCGCCCGAAGCGGCCCGGATAGAGGGCAGGTTCTCGGCGGGGTCCGGGGCGGACGGCTCGCGGTTGTGCGGCAGTCGGCCCCTGGCGCGCCAGCTGGAGATGCTCAGACCGCCGGCCGTTCGCCGCTCTGGATCGGGACAGTCGCCGCGCGGATCGAGCAGCACCCGCATCTCTTCGGGCGCGACCAGGATCATCTCGGAGCGGTGGAAGGCGGTATCGAAATCGGCGAAGTAGAATCGCGCCGTGTCGAAGCCGCCGGGAAAGACCTGCGAAGGCGGATGGAAGACCGCGTACTCCACCTCGACGAAATCCCCGGGCTCCAGCTCCGGCATCGACAAGGATCTCTTGTTGGCGATTCGCTGGGGCTCGACGAAGCGCCCGTCGGGCTTGACCGTACGCGCCGTGAGCAGCACGGACGATTCGGGGAGCTGGAGCTCGCCGTGCTCTTCCAGCGCCTCGTCGTTCCGGACGCGGGCGATGCTGTGCACGATCTCCGTCCGCGAGCCGTCACGCTCCACCAGGTGGACGGCGCGATCGAGCACCCAGACGGCGGTAGTGCCGTACTCGACCCCGCTTTCGAGAAAGCTCTCGATCGCGCCGGCTCCGTCCACGCGCAGCTCGGAGTAGAGCGGTTTTTCGCTCAGCGCCGCGATGCGGCGATCGAGGATCGGGTGCGGACCCTGCCGCGCGCTGCGGGCTTCCACGAGCATCCGCAAAGCACGCTTCCCGTCTCCGTCGGCGGCCAGCGCGTCGGTCCGCAGCAGCAGGGGCTCCAGCGAGGCCGGGTCGATCCCGTGGGAGCGCCGCGCCGCTTTTTGCGCCAGATCGAGATGGGCGGCAGCGACCGCGGCGTCGGCCAGCTCGAGAGCGGCCGTCCCGTCGCCGGGAGAGCGCCGGGAGAGGCGACGGCGTTCCTCGATAGCCTGGTCGTAGAGACCGGCGCGGAGCAGCTCTTCGGCCAGCGCCGGGCTACCGGCCTCGCAGGCGGAGATCTCGCCGGCCAGCGCGCGGGCGTGCTCGAAACGTTGCCGGCGGCGCGCGAGGGCCAGCTTCCAGAAAAGGGACGGGCACTCGCCGGGAAGCCGCGCGGCGATGCGGTCCACGGCACCGGCGAGCTCGGGCTCCCAGCCCAGCGCAACAGCCAGCGAGGCTAGCCGCTGCGGGATCTCGGCCTCGTCGGGGTTGAGCTCCAGACCTCGTTCCACCATGCGGAAGGAATCCTCGGCCCGACCCTCGGAGGCGACGAGGCGCGCCAGGAGCAAACGTGCCCTCCACAGCCTCGGCTCCGCCTCCAGAGCGCGCGACATCGCTCGCCGTGCCCGATCCAGCCCGATCTCGCCGGGAATCGAGGAGTCGGCGCGCGCGATCTCGGATTCGGCGACCAGCGCGACCGGAGAGCTGTCAACGCCACCGAGATCGCCGAGCAGGTCGCGCGCCGCCGCGAAGTCGTCTCGCCACAACGCGGCTCGCAGCCGGGCCAGCGCGGTGGCCGGACGGGAGGCTTCGCCGGGGCGGGCTTCGATCGGCACGACCGCCGCCGCGCTGGCGGCGATTGCCGGAGAGTGCTCGACGGCCGCCGGTCGGCCGTCTGCGGCCAGGGCGACCAGGGAGAACCAGGGCGGCTGCCGGGAGTCGGCCAGCAGCAGCTCGATCCGGGTCGAACCGGCCGGGAGCTCGGCGGCGAACCACTCGGCGGAGGGCGGGCGCTCCACGCGCGGATCGCGTTCGCCGATCGGGATACCGGCGGCCAGCAGCAGCGCGGCGCCGCCGGTCTCGAGGCGGAAATGCACCGTGGCGGGACCGTCGAGGACGACAGTCGTACGCGCCCGGGAGACGCCGGGCAGCGGCAGCTCTCCCAATGCGACTTCGACGGTGTGCCCGTTGGACTCGACCGACTCGGTTGCCCGCCGCCCGCGACCCGGTCCCAGGTCGACGATCTCGGTCCAGGACGGCAGATCGTCTTTCAATCGGTCGTAGGTCTCCCAGACCAGGGGACCGGCGGGACCGGCGATCTTCCAGCGGCTCAGACAGCCCGTTTCGTCCAGTCCGAGCTGTGGATTCCCTCCCGGCTCGGATCGACGAGCCAGCGCGTAGAAGAGGTTGTCGAGCTGGTACCACGCGGCCGGGGGCAGCTTGCCGGGGTGGCGATCGAGCACGCCCAGCAGGTTTTCGATCCGGGAGCGGAAATCGGGCACCCGGTTCCGGATCGCGACAATGGCCATCGCCGCGGCCAGCGCTTCGTCCGGGTGGCTCGTGCCGCGGTGAGCCGCCAGGATCGCGCCCTGGTAAGCGTCCAGCGCCTCGCGGGGGCGGCCGACCGCGTCGAGGAGATCGCCCAGCAGGAACAGCGCCGGCGGGGAGCCGCGCTCGGCGGCGGCAGCGAGGTGCTCGGCGGCGAGATCGAAATCGCCGTCGAAAATGTAGGCTTTCTCCCCGGCGGAAAGGTCGGAGCCGGCCTCGGCGGCGGAATCGAGCGGTCCGCGCGCGGCACCGCAACCGAGCGCCAGCATCATCCCGAGCGGAGCCAGCAGCAGATCGCGGCGAGTGTTTCTCATCGCTCCCTCCGGCGCAGTCGCAGCACGCGGCCGAGCGCTTCGTCCACGTCGCGGCAGAACTCCGCGAACTCGGCGTAGTCTCCCGGATCGACCAGGTGGGTTCGCAACGCGAACTCGCGGTGCACTTCGAGGCGTCCGTGACTGATTTCGATCTCCAGAGAAAGCTCGCCGAAGCGCGTCTCGATCTCGGCGGAAGAGGGCAGGGACTCCAGCTCGAATCCGCTCGGAATCTCGACGGAGAGGTCGCGCTCGTCGGAGCGGCGCGGGCCGAGCGACAGCGGATGCCGTCGCGCGGGGAGCCGCAGGTAGCGCTCGGCCAGCGCGAGCCCCTCGTCGATCGGAACGCGGAGGCGATCGCCCTCGCGCCTGGCCCAGCGCGGCGCGAAGGCGTCGTAGGAGTAACGTACCGGCGGCGTGGGATCGTCGAGAGGCGAGATCTCCAGCTCGCCGAGTCGCACGCCCGGGATCTCGCGGGCCAGGGAATGCTCGAAGCGCTCGCGGCGGGTGCTCTCCGCTTCGAGCTCGGTGCGCAGCCTGGCCGCGCGCTGTCCGGTGATCTCGGCCGATGCCTCGATCCGCGCGTCGCCGTCCGGGTCGAGCAGGACCTGGACACGCGCCGTGGAGACGCTGGCTTCGGCCGGCAGCAGTGCCGTGCGGTCGAGATTGACTCCATCGTTCGAAATCCGCAGCGCCATCACGTCCTGGTCCTGGAACGGTAGCTCGTCGGGACCGTGGTGCTCGGCAGTGGCGTCGAGCCAGACATCCAGCGAGGGGACGTAGACGATCGCGTGATTGAAAGCGGACAACGAGGCGGGCCGGGGAGCGATCTCGCCCAGCGACCGCGTTCGCAGCAGCGCGAGCTCTGCCTCGACGCCGACCGCGTCCAGCATCGCAACCAGCAGGGCGGCCTTGTCCTTGCAGTCGCCGAAGCCGCGCGCGGCAACCAGCGGAGCGCGGTAGGGGCGGTAGCCGTGGATGCCGAATTCCAGGCCCACGTAGCGCGTCGAGGTCACGACCCGGCGGTGAATCGCCCGAACGCGCTCGCGATCGCTCTCCAGACCTTCCACCAGTTTTTTCGCGGTGGAGGAGAGGCGTTCGTCCGCGACGATCTGGTCGCGAATCAGGCCGCGGTACCAGCGTCCGAGGTCTTTCCAAGACCCGTAGGTCGAGACGTGCAGGTAGGCGGAGGTCGACGCACCTTGGGGCATGTCGTGCTCCTCGTGAACGCGCGGCACCGAATTCGCGGAAAAAACGTTGATCACCTCTTCGCCGCTGTCTTCCCGGTGGTGCTCGATCCGGCCGTCGAGCTGGGGCGGGCGGATCGACAGCTGGCGCTCCGCCGGGGAGATCAGCACGTAGCGCCAAAGCTCGCGCGGCAGGTCGTCCTGCAAGCAGACGAGGTCTCCGAAGTAGTCGGCGTAGGCGTTGCGCCGGGCCACGTCGTCGACCCGGAACCGCAGGTCCAGAACATCGCCCGGCTCCAGCGGCGGCAGATCGATCACCTCGGCGCGCAGATCGTAGTAGAGGCGGTACCAGGGCTCGGAGACGGAGACCGATCCCAGCGGCGTTCCGTGCCGCACCGAGCCGTCGGGACGGTGCACCCGCGCAGACAGGATCTCGACGCGCTGGTCGCCGGGCTGGTACTGCACGCTGTAGCGTCTCCACTCGCGGGTCGCCTCGCGCGAGAGCAGCTCCACCGCTATCTGAGTGAACCTGGAGGACAGCCCCGAGGAATGGACGCGCACCACCGTGCTATCGACCAGGTAGCGCGCCGCCGCGGACGAGGGCCCGTCGCGCTCGGTCAGGAAGCTTTCGGCCGGGACGACCCACGGTTGCTCGAAGCGTTCCCGAGGGTCGAGGTGCTCCAGGTAACCGGCCAGCCAGGAGTCCTGCGGGGCCAGCGCCAGCGAGCGCTCGAGATGCTCGATGCCTTCGTCGCGCCGCCCAAGGCGCAGCAACAGGCGGCCCAGAGCTTCGTGCGCCGGCGGCGACCCGGGCGCGACGCGGACGGCTCTGCGCAGGAGATCCACGGCGGCTTCTTCGTCCCCGGCTCCTTCGCGCAGTGCGGAGACGGCCTCGAGCACCTCGAGCTCGGCGCCGGCCAGATCCAACATCGCCTCGGCGTGCAGCGCCAGCGATTCGTCGTCTCCCCCGGCCAGGGCGGCCCGCGCGAGCACGCCGTGCAGTTCCACGTCGTCGGCGCGAAGCTCGCCGTAGGACGCGGCGAAGCGCAAAGCGGCGGAGATCGCCCCGGCGTTGCGGGAAAGCTCGTGGGCGGCGCGCAGGGCGAGCGGCCGGCCGGGGAACCTCTCGGCGATCCGAGCGGCTTCGGAGGCGGCCGACAGGTTCAGGCCACGCCGGGCCAGCAGCCGCGCCCCGAGGACGGCGGCCTCCGGGTCTTGCGGAGCAAGCCTCGAGACCCGCTTCAGCACCGCTGCGGCGCGGGCGGGCTCGGTGCCTTCGATCAGCAGCTCTGCCCGGGCCAGCAGAGCCGGTATCGAGTCGGGATCGGCGTCGAGCGCCTTTTGGATCGCGACGCGGCGCTCGTTGCGATTCGCGGCCAGCTCGGACCAGGTCAAACAATGGGATGTCTTTTGGGAGCGGCGGCAGGCCCGGCGGGCCAGATCGCGGGCCTGGTGGGAGGCGGGATCGAGCGCGTCCGAAAGCAGCGCGAACCTGGCGGCGCGCCACCAGTCTCGCGGTCCCGATCGGGGATGCCCGGCTCTGGACAGCAAATAGCCGAAGGATGTCTCGATCCGGCGCGGCGATTGACCGGGCGGGTCGAATCTCTTTTCGAATTCGAGATTGAACTCGAAGGGCCAGGCACGGTCGAGGCGATCGGTGACTCGCGCCAGCAGCGAAGCCCGACCGCGCTCGTCGGAGCATACCTTGACCAGCAGCCGGTTGGCTCCCTTGCGCACGTGGATCGCGGCTGCGAGGCGATCTGGGTCGAGGCCGCGGTAGCGCTGATCGGACAGCGCCTCGATTCCGTTCCAGAAGGCGCGCACAGCGCCTTGCGCTCCGATTCTCAGCACGGCCCGACCCTCGTTTTCCGAGACCAGGGTCGTGGACAGGTAGGCGCAGCGGTGCTCGAACGGCTCGAACAGCGCGTCGATACTCACGCTGCCGAAGGAGCAGGCCTCCGCGGGCAGCGGTCGCCACTCGGCGTCGTTGCCGTCTTCCGGGGCGAACGATGCGGACAGCCCCAGCCCTGCTTCGTTGTCGTAGGGACCGCTCACCCGCCAGCGATCCAGGTAGCCCAGCTCGCGCCAGGCACGCCGCGCCGCGATCCGGCGGCCGAGTCGCAGGTCGGCGCGAGCCAGCAGGGTTTCGGCGCGGTGGATCGCCGCTGCCGGCAGGCGCTTCGTGTCGGTTGCTTCTTTCAGCGTGCGCTTCACCGGCCGAGCGCCAGCCGTGTCCCAGAGGGCGAAGATCTCGAGCAGCAGCAGCTCGGCCTCCGCGGCGCTCGAAGCTTTGCGGAGATCGGCGAGGTGCTCCTCCACCGCGGCGAGAGCTCGGTCTTCGGCAAGAGCCGGAGACGAGGGCGTAACGATCGCCGCTGCGAGCAGGATTGCGATGGCCAGTCGGGGCATCACTGCGAAGAAATAGACTTCATCTCGGCTCAAAGTCAAAGACGACTTTTTTGCCGAAGAGGAGGATGGGAATCGAAGGGGCGGATCCAAGGGTCGTTTCGCTTGCGCGCATCTGTGCCGGCGTTTACGATTTTCACCCGAGAGATCGAAACGAGGTGAAAGATGGAACCGTGGATGCTGGCGGTCGTTGCGGTGGTCGTGATCGGGCTCATCTTTGTGATGCGCAAGGCCGGAGCGGGGCTGAGCGCTCAGCGCGAGGCGCAGGTACGCGCCGCCTGGCAGCAGGATCAACGCAAAATGGTGGAGACTCCGCTCTACCACCGGATCCTGGAACCGGCGATGGCGCTCAATCGCGATCACCTCCAGGACTACGCCGAGGCGCAGCGGATTTTCGGCGAAGGAGCGCAACGCCAGGACGCGGCGCAGGTCACCGAGGGCTTGAAAGGGATGCGCTCGCACCTGGCCGCCGCGATCAGCAAGGGACGCGAGGTGGTGGCGCTGCTGTCGGGAGAGGAGAGCTGGCAACCGGTCGACGGATCCACTCCGCCGGACACCAGCTATCGTCCGCCGCGACCTCCGCCGAGCGGGTCGCGCACCGCCCGCTGGGAGCTGCAGCGGGAGAGAGAGGCGCTGGGTGCCGCCGTCGGCGCGCTGGGTCCGCACTACGCGGCGTTCTGGAACTCTTTTCTGGAGACGGACGAGGCCTCCCAGCGCGAAAACGCGATCGAGCCGGCGCGCAAGTTCGTTGAGGTGCTGGAGGTCGGCCTGGAGCGACTCTCGGTGACGGAAGATCGCTTGAAGACGTGACGCTGCGAGGTGCGTTCGCCTCAAGGCGGACGAATAACCGCTGCGAGAAAGGCAAGGGGGATGTCTCGTACATTAGTTTTCATCGTTTGCCTCGCGTCCGCCGGGATGATCGTCGCGGTCGGCACGGCGCACGCCGACGGAGGATACCTTCCTCCCCAGGTGGTCGAGACCGACGCCGACGCCTTCGTCGAGATGGTCGACCAGCGGGCGCTGCTGCGCGTCGAGCACGATCGAGCGGAGCTGTGGCTGCAGAACCGCTACCAGGCCAACGTGGAGAAGTTCGGCTGGGTGATTCCGATTCCCAGGCTTCCCGACATCGGGTGCGTCGACGAGCGCGTGCTGGACGGGCTCGATCACGAGACCGCGCCGCTGTTCTACGAGCACTGGTGGACCTGCGGGGAGTTTCCCGGCTGCGGCCTGTTCGGCTGCGCGGGAGGCCGGGAGGCCGACTCCGAGTCGGAATCGTCGACGCGCGCCGGGGGAGACTCGGTCGAGGTCTGGGAGACGGGTTCCAATGAATGCCTCGATTACTCCGTGATCTCCTCGTCGGACGGAAGCGAGGTGGTCGAATGGGTCCAGCAGCACGGCCTGTCCCTTTCCCCTGCGGCAGCCGACGAGATCGAGGGCTACGCCAGCCACGGCTGGGTGTTCCTCGTGGCCGAGATCAGACCGCCGTCGGGCCAGGTGAGGCCGCTGGCGAACCGGACTGTGCGCATCGGCTGGGATCGCACCTCGCAGGACGAGGTGGTCTACCCGCTGGCGCTGACCGGGGCAACGGCCAGATCGTCGCTCGATCTGCGCCTCTACGTGATTGCCGATCAGCCGATGCTGCCCGTCAGCCACCCTTCGGCCACGGTGCCCGATCCGCTCGAGGGCGGGCACTCGGTCGAGACTTACCAAGAGGCGTACGAGCGCGTGCAGGGCTACGGCTCTCCGGACCGGGGGACGCTGGTGGTGGAGTACGCCCACACGCTATCATCGCCCCGCTACGGAGGATCGGGGGCCTGCGAGGACGCCTGGGACACGGAGGCTTGCGACGGCGGATTGGAGCGGCCGCCGTGGCTGGACGATCTGTGGTCTGCCGACGTCTGGGACGAGCTGCTGTGGTCCGGCGCGGTCGTCACGCGCCTGAGCGGATACCTGCTGCCCTCGGAGATGACGGCGGACGTCGTGTTGCAGCCGGTGAGCGGTGTCGAGGTAGACCCCATTTACGAGCACGACCATCCCTGCGAAGAGGATCCGCCCGGAGAGGCGGCCGCCGGAACGACCTCGCTGCGTCCGCCTCCGGGCTGGCTGCCGCGGCTGGCGCTGGCCGCGCTGGTGCTGGCGATCGCGCTGATCGGCGGGCGCAGCCGCAAGCTGGGGTTGGCCGCCGCCGCTCTGCTGCTGGCCGGTTGCCACCCGTTCTTCAACGAGAAGGGCGAAAGCGACGATCGGGTCGATACCGACAGCGAGATCTGCGAGCCCGAACTGTGCGACGGGGTCGACAACGATTGCGACTACATGACCGACGAGGACTGGCCCGCGCTGGGAACCTATTGTCGAGAGGGAACGGGCGCCTGCGCCGTCGAGGGCTACTGGGGGTGCAGCGCGTCGGGGCTGGGCCTGGTCTGCGAAGGGCAGGGCGGACAACCGTCGAGCGAGACCTGCAACGGCCGGGACGACGACTGCAACGGGATCTGCGACGACGGCCACGAGTGCTGCGCCGGGGTCTCGGCGCCCTGCCACGACGGGTGCGGTCACGCCGGATACGGGGTCTGCGAGGAAACCTGCACGTTCGGAACCTGCGAAGGCGAGCCGGTCGAGCGCTTCGCGCCGAGCGGGCTGAGCCGCGACGGGATTTCGCTGCTGGTCGAGATCGAGCGCGACGGCCAGCCTCCCTCGGAGTACGCCGGGCTGAGCGTCGGCGACGCCGGGGCGGAGCTGTTCGTGCTGTCGGCCGGGGGCGAGGAAGAGACGCACGCGCTCGAGGCGAGCGGCCACATCGAAAAGCTGTGGAGCGCCGATCTGGATGCCGACGGCGCGGACGAGCTGTTGCTTCTCACCTCTCTCGAGGGAGACGGCAGCACCGAGCCGCAGGACCACGACTGGTCGTTGACCGCGCTGGGGCTGAGCGAAGACGGCGTGGAGGTGCTGTGGCGCATCGCGGATCCGGGCATCTCCGACGAGCTGCCCGGGGCCTTCGTCGCTCCCGAGGACATGATCTGGGCAGGTCCGGCCGCGTCACCCGCGGGCGGAATCTCGATGCTGTCGGCGGACGAGGCGGGCAACGAGTGGTACGCTTGGGAGATCTCGACCTCGACGCCGCAGCAGCCCAACGTCTTCACCGCGCTCGCCGGCTGCGTCGAGTCCGGCCAGATCTCCGCGCTGATCGCCGAGTTCGACGAAGAGCCCGGCGAGGATCTCGCGGTCTACTGCCCCGGGGCGCTCGAGATGCACTTCGTGCCCGGCTCCGCCTTCGGCTCCGGCTGGGAGACGACCCCGGTCGGCCAGCCCGGCGGCGTGTCGCGGGTCGCGGCCGACTCGGACGGCGACGGCAGGGACGAGCTGTGGATCATGGATGCGTACTACAACCTGGTCGCGCTGGAGATGCCGGGGTTCGAGACGATCGGCAGCATCGAGCTGGATGACCACCCGGAGCTCGTCGATCTACTATTCGCCGGCGATCTGGACGGGGACGGCCGCGACGAGCTGGTGTTCGACGCGAACCTTGACTACGAGGAGCTGGCCGAGGGCTGTCTGGACGCTGTGGGGATCGCCTGCGAGCCCGAGCCGGGAGTCTACTCCGTGCTGGGAGAGGTCCGCACGGTCGGAGCCGCGCAGCTGATAGGCGACGGGGAAGAGTCCTTGATCTCGGCCGATTACGACGGGCTGCCCGGCCGCGACCTGGTGCTGGTCGTGCACGGCGAACAGAGCGAGGATCGCCTGGACGTGGCGATCTCCCCGGCCGGCTGCGAGCTGGATTGATTGGAAACGGCAGAAAGCACAAATTCATGACACGACAATGAAGTATGTGCGTGAAAACCAAGTTTTTACGGCAACTTGAAATGTTTTTGGTTCATGATTATGTTTAAAGGGTGTCTGGTTCGAGTGAAAATAGTACACAAATAGCGTTATCGGGTACCTGCCGAGGATACTTGCCGATAGACGAAGAATACCGCTGGCGCCTCGAGAGTGCTCTCGACGGCGCCGGAATGTCGCTGTGGGAAACGAACCTGGTGGACGGCGAGCTGCGCTTCGACGAGCGGTTCGCCGCGTTGCTCGGCCGAGAGCCGGACGAGCTGCCGGTCGATCGCGGAGCCTGGGGTGAGCTGATCCACCCCGAGGACCTCCCACGCTTGATGCAGGCGATGCAGGCCAACACCGGCGGAGAGATCGCCTCTTTCGAAGTGGACTACCGCGCCCGCCACGCGGACGGGAGCTGGCGCTGGGTGCGCTGCCGCGGGCGAGTGCTGCGCCGGGACGAGAACGGCCGACCGCTCGTCGCGGCCGGGACGCAGCAGGACATCCAGCACACCAGGGAGCTGGAGGAGCGCGTGCGCCAGACCGAGAAGATGGAGACGATCGGCCAGATCGCGGGCGGGGTGGCGCACGATTTCAACAACCTGCTGGTTCCGATCCTGACCGGCTCCGAGCTGGTTCTCGATGAACTGAAGCAAGGCGATCAGCTGCGGGAAGACGTGGAGGATATCCGCAGGGCGGCCAAGCGGGCCGCGGCGCTGACCAGGCAGCTGCTGGCCTTCGGCCGCAAGCAGGTGCTGCGTGCGGTGCCTACCGATCTGGCCGGCGCGGTGCGCGATTCGCGCAAGATGATCCGGCGCGTGGTTCCCGAGCGGGTTCGGATCGAGATCTCGCGCGGCGAAGGCCGCTGTGTTGCGATGGCTGATCAGGTCCAGATCCAGCAGGTTTTGCTGAATCTGGTGATGAACGCGGTGGACGCAATGCCGCAAAGCGGACTTCTGGAGATTCGTACACGCGAGGTGGATTTCTCGAAAAAGGATCTTGCCGACCTGCCCGGAGCCGCGCCCGGTCGCTACGCGACGCTGGAGGTCGCGGACGACGGCGAGGGGATGGACGATCGCACGTTGCGCCGCGCGTTCGAGCCGTTCTTCACCACCAAGGGTCGGGGCAAGGGCACCGGCATGGGGCTGGCCACGGTGTACGGCATCGCACGGCAGCACGACGGATTCGTCGCGATCGAGAGCGCGCCCGGAACGGGGACGACCGTGCGCGTGCACCTCCCGCGTGTCGAGGCCGAACCGGTGCGATCGTCGATTCCTCCCTCGCCGGTCTGGATCGATACCAGGGGCCTTCGTGTCCTGCTGGTCGAGGACAACGTTTCGGTGCGCCAGGCGACCGCGCGCGTGCTGCGCGGGGCCGGCTACCGGGTGATCGAGGCGGCCAGCGCCGAGGATGCGCTGGATCTGGCGGAGCGCGCCGGCGAGCTGGATCTGCTGGTCACCGACCTGATGCTGCCCGGCCGCGACGGGCGCGCGCTGGCCGAGCGGTTGTCCGAAGACGATCCCGCCCTGGGAGTCTTGTACATGACCGGCTACGCTGAGATGTCGGGCGAGACCGGCTCGTCCGATCCGTTCTCCGGCAGGGCGGTGCTTTCCAAGCCGTTCTCATCGTCCCAGCTCCTGGGAGCGGTTGCGCGGGCGCTGCGCGATCGAGGCTGATCGACTCGAAAGACTGCGCTCGACTCCACTTGAACCATGTACTTTTTCGGAGTTACCCAAGTCTGCGTGACGCGGAGGTGCCTCGATGAGATCCGAGAACGGTGGACCCAGGCGCAAACTCAAGACCGGGAGCGTGATCAGCCTGCTGACCGCGCTGGCCTTCACCATCTCGGGGCTGACCGGGCTGGTGCTGTTCGTCGAGCCCTACGGCCGCGTGGCGTACTGGACCGGCTGGACGTTTCTGGGGCTGGGCAAGGACGAGTGGGACGGGATCCACGTGATCTCGAGCTGGCTGTTCGTCGTGGTCGGGATCTGGCACCTGGTGCTCAACTGGCATGCTTTCGTCGGCCACCTGCGCAGGCGCGTGCAGAACGCGGTCCACCTGCGGGCCGAGCTGGCGGTCGCGCTGGCGGTGGCCCTGCTGGTGGTCGCCAGCGGAATCTGGCACCTGCCGCCGCTGTCGTGGATCCTGGATTTGAACGAGGAGGCCAAGAACGCCTGGGCCGAGAACTTCGACCAGCCGCCTCCGTACGGACACGCCGAGCTGTCCACGCTGAGCACGTTCTGCGACCGTCTCGGGATCGACCCCGCAGAGGCGCGGCGACGGCTGGAGGAAGAGGGGATCGAGGTCGTGGGCGAAGACCCCACCATCGAGGAGATCGCGCGCGACAACGGCCTGAGACCCTCGCAGGTGTTCGAAGCGACGGGAGCCTCGCTCGGCGGCTCCGGACGCGGCATGGGCCGCGGGCTGGGCGGCGGACGGAGCCCCGGTCTCGGCGGTGGAAGAGGGGGAGGCCGCGGCCGGTGGTAGCCCTCGATCAATATCGATGAACCGGCATCGATCCTCGGCCGGGACTCGATTTCCAAAAATGAAACAAAACGTGGAGGAGACGGTTCGTACCGCGTGCGGACCATTTTTCCCTTCTGGCCCCTTGTCACTGTTGCGCGGGCCGGATATGCCGCACATTTTCATCTCGAAACAGATGGCAAGAAAACGACAAAATCAGCCGACTCTCGAAGAGCGGATTCAAACGCGGATTCGCTGGCTGCGCAAAGAGCGGCGGTTGACGCAGGAGCAGCTTTGCGACCTGGCCGGGATCTCGCGGGACGCGATCAGCCGCATCGAGAGCGGAAGCCGGGCTCCGACTCTTTCCACACTGGACAGGGTCGCCGCCGCGCTGGGGGTCTCCTGGGCGGAGATCGTGGGCGACGGACCGGAGTTGAAGCACACTCACTCCTCCGTGGCCGAGCGCATGGCCCTGATCGTCGACCAGCAATCGGAAGAAGTGCAGGGAATCGCCGAGTCGCTGGTGCGAGCCCTGGTCCGATCGGTCGAGCGCCTGGGCGGCGAGGCAGGAGATCGAGCCGCGGAGAAGCCGGCGTCGTACCTTTCGAGAAAAAAGAAGCCGTGACGCCGCGCCCGGGCGGCCAAGCGGCGGAATTCGCTACTCGGGGGTGACCGACCAGCGGCGCAGGATCGCGGGCAGCTCGTCGATCGCGTCGCTCGCCACCAGCCCGGGCTCGCCCCGAGTCGCTGCCGCGCAATCTCCGGCCAGCCCGTGGATGTAGACGCCGAGCAGGGTCGCGTCCAGCGGCGAGAGCCCCTGCGCGAGCAGCCCTCCGATCACGCCGGTCAGAACGTCGCCCATCCCGCCGGTGGCCATCCCCGGGTTGCCCGTGGGGTTGATCCAGACGCGGCCGTCCGGCGCGGCCACCGCGGTGCGGGCGCCCTTGAGCGCGACGATCACCTTGTGCCAGCGCGCGGCCTCGCGCGCCGCCTCCACGCGGTCGGCCTGGATCGCCGGCACGGTCTTGTCCATCAACCTGGCCATCTCGCCCGGGTGAGGGGTGAAGATCATCGGCGTCGTGATCCGGCCCGCGGCCGCCGGATCCGCGGCCAGGATGTTGATTCCGTCAGCGTCGACCACCGCCGGAACCCCGGAGTCGTGCAGCAGCCTGATCACCAGGCTCGAGATGCCCGGGGCGGTGGTCAGCCCAGGTCCGACCGCCAGCGCCTGCTTGCCGGCCAGGGCCCGAGCCAGGCGCTCCGGGACCTTGTCGCTCAGCTGGGCGTCGGTCCGCTCGATCACGCTCTCGGTCATCAGCTCCGCCGGACACCTGGCTTCCAGCACCGGCTGGGCGGCGGCGGTCGTCGCCACGGTGACCAGCCCCGTGCCGGCGCGCAGGGCGGCACGGCCGGCCAGCGCCGCGGCTCCGGTCTTGCCCAGCGATCCGGACAGCAGCAGCAGGTGTCCGTAGGTGCCTTTGTGGGAGCGCGCCGGTCGCGCCGGAACCAGGTGGCGCAGCGCCTCCTCTCCCAGCAGCTCCGCGTCGTGGCCCGCTCGTTCGCTGACCGGGGCCGGCACGCCGATCGAGACGACCCGCACCCGGCCGGCCAGCTCGACTCCGGGGTGAATCGCCAGACCGCGCTTGAGGTGGCCGAAGGTCGCGGTGCCCCGCGCGCGGACCGCGGTGCCCCACGGGCTGCCGCTGTCCGCGTCCAGCCCGGAGGGAATATCCACCGAGAGCACCGGGGTCTTGCAGCTGTTGATCGCGTCGATCACGTCGGCCAGGTGTCCCTCGACGTTTCTGGAGACTCCGGTTCCGAGCAGGGCGTCCACCACCAGATCGTGCTCGGACAGCCTGGCGGGCAGCCGTTCGAGCTGTTCGCCGTCGAGCACGGGCTCGATCTCCAGCGACGGATCCGCCGCGCGCAGCACGTCGAGGTTGAGGCGCGCGTCGCCGCGGATCTTGTTCGTCGGCACGGCGACGAAGATCGAGACATCCAGCCCGCGGATCATCAGGTGCCTGGCCACGACGAAACCGTCGCCCCCGTTGTTGCCCGGCCCGGCCAGCACCGCGACGCGACGGCGGCCGTCCAGCATCTCCAGCGCCATCTCGGAGGCGCCGCGACCGGCGTTCTCCATCAGCACCGGTCCCGGGATGCCCAGCTCCTCGATCGCGATCCGATCGTACTCGCGCATCTGCTCGCGCTTCATCAGCAAGCGCTCGTTCCAGCTCATGGCTCGCCCCTCCCTTCGATAATCACCACCGCGGCGGCGACGCCGCCCGCATGGGTCAGGCTGATACGCACGCGGTCCATGCGCAACTCCCGGGCCCGCTGGGCGGCGCGGCCGCTCAGCCGGAGCGCAGGAGCGCCGTCCTCGGCGTTGACCACCTCCATCTCGTGCCAGCGCAACCCGTCGGGAGCTCCCAGCGCCTTGATCGCCGCCTCCTTGGCCGCCCAGCGCGCGGCGAGACGCTCGTCGCGGACCGGACCGCCTCCGGCGTGGGCCCGCTCGTCCTCGGTGAAGACCCGCGCGGCGAAGACGTCCCCGTGTCGCGCCAGGATATCGCCGATGCGGGCCACCGGGCAGATGTCGATGCCCAACCCTACGATCACCTCTCCCCCATCGCCTCGAGCAATTGGCGCACGGCCTGCTCCAGGCCGACGAACACGGCGCGCGCGATCAGGGCGTGGCCGATGTTGAGCTCCTCCACCTGCGGGATGCGGGCCACCGGCCTCACGTTGTGGTAGTGCAGCCCGTGGCCGGCGGCGACGCGCAACCCCAGCTCGGAGGCGCGCTTCGCGCCGGCGACGAGACGCTCGAGCTCGGCGTCGCGGGCGGCCCCCGAGGCGTTGCAGTAGTCTCCGGTGTGCAGCTCGACCATCTCGGCGCCGGTCTCGCGGCAGGCCTCAAGCTCGTCCGCGTCCGGATCGACGAAGAGGCTGACCCGGATCCCCGCCTCCGCCAGGGAGCCGACCGCGTCCCCGACCGCGGCGGTGTTCGAGGCTACGGCCAGGCCGCCCTCGGTGGTTCGTTCCTCGCGCTTCTCCGGCACCAGCGTGCAGATCTCCGGCTCGACCTCGCGGGCGATGCCGATCATCTCGTCGGTGGCCGCCATCTCCAGGTTGAGCGCGGTGCTCACCACCTGGCGCATCAGCTTCAGGTCTCGATCCACGATGTGGCGGCGGTCCTCGCGCAGGTGGATCGTGATCCCCGACGCGCCGGCCATCTCGCAGATCGCGGCCGCCGGGATCGGATCCGGGTAGCTCTCGCCGCGGGCCTGCCTGATCGTGGCCACGTGGTCGACGTTGACGTGCAGTCTGGTCATTGCTCGGGCTCCTGTTCCGCTTCTGTCTCGGCCTCGGCGTCTGTCGCGGTTTCGGCGAAATCGGCGTCGGGGTCGGATTCGGGCTCGCCGTCGGTATCGTCGCTCGTCTCTTCGACATAGGATTTTAGGTCGTCGGGAAGCTCCTCTTGCTGCTCGGGCTCCATCTCCTCGACCAGCTCGCGGTGCTCCTCCCACAGCTCGGTGAACTCGCGCAGGGAGGGCAGGTCGTCGAGAGACTTGAGGCCGAACAGCTCCAGAAAAGCGTCCGAGGTGCCGTAGATGATCGGGCGGCCGGGCTCCTCCTTGCGACCCAGCACGCGGATCAGGCCCTTTTCGAACAGGAAGCGCAGCGTGCCTCCGCAGTCCACGCGGCGCACGTCCTCCACCTCGGCGCGGATCACGGGCTGGCGGTAGGCCACGATCGCGAGCGTCTCCAGCGCCGGACGGCTGATCCGCAGCGGCTTGACCTTGAGCGCGGCCCGCACCACGTCGGCGTTGGCCGGATGGGTGCGGAACTGGAAACCGCCGGAGATCTCCTCGAGCACGATGCCCCGATCGCGGTAGTGATCGCCGATCTGCTCGAGCAGCTGCCGCACGCGCTTGCCCTTGAGGCTCAGGATGCGTCCCAGCCGGCGCACGCTGATCGGCTCCGGGTAGGCGAAGATCAGGCTCTCCAGCCGCGAGAGCAGCACCTCGTCGGGAAGGCCCGCGCTCTCGTCCGCGGTCTTGACCAGGCTGGGCCCGCCGCTCTCGCCTTCGTTCCTGGAAAGGTCGTCGCTCATTCGTCCTCCACCTCCAGCTCGGATTCGGAGATAACGTGGGCCGACTCCTCGGCGTCGGCGATCAGCGTCACGTGGATCTCCGCCAACGGTCCCGCCTGGTGGATCCTCAGCAGGCTGAGCCGGGTCATCTCCAGCACCGCGAGGAACGTGACCACCACGTCCGTGCGCGTGTAGTCCTCATCGAACAACCCCAAAAAAGAACACCGCGAGAGGCTCTGCATGCGGTCGACGATCTGCTGCACGCGCGCCGAGACGGTCATGCGCGTCACCGAGATCTCGGTCGAGGGGTCGCGTCCCACGCGGTCGAAGACCTGCTTGAGCGACTCGAGCAGAGAAAAGAGGCTGGGAGCTTCCAGTCCCGGCTCCTCGGTGCTCTCGGCGGCGCCGCGGGCGAAGGTGTCGCGGCCCTTCTGCGGCAGCGAGGCCAGCCCCTCGGCCGCCTCGCGGTACTTCTGGTACTCCAGCAGCTGGCGGACCAGCTCCTCTCTCGGATCGGGTCCTTCCTCGGTTTCGGTCGCCTCTTCCCCGCCGGGCTCGTCGGACGGCACCATCGTCCGCGACTTGATGTAGGCCAGCGTCGCCGCCATCTCCAGGTACTCGGCCGCCAGGTCGAGGTTGAGCTCCTGCATCGCGCCCAGGTACTCGAGGTACTTCTCGGTGATGAACGCGATCGGAATGTCGTAGATGTCGATCTCGTGCTTGCGGATCAGGTGCAGCAGCAGATCCAGCGGCCCCTCGAACACGTCGAGGCTCACCAGGTATCGCTCGTCGGACGAAGTCTGCCGCGTGTCGCTCAAGCTGCCTCCTCAGAAAAACAGCGACCAGAACCCCAAGAACGCGTTGCCGATCGCGCTGGCCGGCAGCCAGAGGGCCCCCGGCGCGGTGTTGATCAGGATTATGAACCCCACGAACACCAGCAGGGTATACCGGGCCAGCTTCTCCTGCCACTCCAGGGGCAGCATCCGGCTGCCGTCCAGCGGGGGGACCGGGAGCATGTTGAATATCGCAAGACCGATATTCATCGCCAGCAGGTGGCTGAGCAGCAGCGAGATCACGGCGTCGACCCTGCCGAAGCCCCTGGCCGCCAGCAGCTTTTCGTTCTGTCCGACGAACTGGTCGTGCCCCAGGGTGAGAAACGCGGAGAAGCGGGAGCCAGCGCCGTGCCCGGCCAGCTCTCCGATCAGCTCCGAGTAGAGCGCCATCGAGACGCCGGCCACCAGGAAGGCGATCAGCACGTTGGAGGCCGGGCCGGCCAGCGCGGTGATCACGATTCCCTTGCGCATCGAGATGCGCCGGAAGAAGCGCTGGGGAGATATCGGGACCGGCTTGGCCCAGCCGATCAGGCCGATTCCGCCGCTGACCACTGCGAAGATCGGGATCAGCAGCGTGCCGAAGATGTCGATGTGCGAGGCCGGGTTGAGCGTCATCCGCCCTCGCGACGCGGCCGTGTCGTCGCCCAGCTTGAATGCCGACCAGGCGTGGGCGTACTCGTGCACGCTGAGGGAGAGAATCATCGGCACCAGCACCACGGCGATGTCGCGAACTATCGTAACGTCGAAGCTCAAACCCAGGCTCCCTGATCGCAATCCAGTCGCCAGCTCTAGTAGCACAAAAGAAAGCGGGCTCACAACGAGTCTTGTCGCCGGCTCAGAGCGGCTCGAGGTCCGAGCCCAGAGAGCTCGCCAGCTCGGCTCGAACGCCCAGCACCGCCTCGTGGTTGGGCGTGCGCAGCCGCATCAGGCGATAGGCCGCCAGCGGGCTCTCGGGGCAGGAGTTCTTGGCGAAGGCGGCCCGCGCGCGGAGCTCCTTGCGCAACGTCTCGACCGGCAAGGTGATCGGCAGGGGCCACTCCAAAAAGACGATCACGTCGGGCCGCCTCATCTCTATCTGTTCGTAGGCATTCCACTTTTCGTGTCCTGGCATCCCTTCGCCCACCGGGATCGGCAGCCGCGCGACCGCCGGGTCGGTCAGGCCGAACAGGTCGTGGCTGCGCAGCCCGGAGAAATAGGGGATCGCTCCCGCCGTGCCGACCAGCAAGGAGGCGTCGGGCGGGAGGATCTCCCCGAGCTTGGCTCCGATCTCGGCGCGGCCCGCGGTGCTGACCCGCTGGACCATCGCGAACTCCACCTGCGCCGGCTGCGCCGCGGCACGGACGGATGCGACCGACGCGAGCAGCGCCGCGGCTGCCACCACCCAGCGCCGGGGAACCGCGGGCGTTTCGTTTTCCGGGGCCGGCCGCGTTCCGATTCCGTGCAGCGCCAGATCGGCGTACAGCATGCCCCACAGCGGAACGACCGGAACCGTGAAGCGGTGGAAGGGGAAGAAGTCGCCGCCCACGTAGACGATCACGCCGGCCTGGCAGAGCAGGGCGGCGAGCAGAAAGGCCGTGCGCGGCCGCTGCCCGGGGTCGAGCACGAGGCGCGGGACGGCGGCGGCGATCGTCGCGATCCAGAGCGGGTGGACGGA
This sequence comes from uncultured Myxococcales bacterium, assembly GCA_964530995.1. Classification (GTDB taxonomy): domain Bacteria; phylum Myxococcota_A; class Polyangia; order JAAYKL01; family JAAYKL01; genus CAZHCG01. The sequence continues at coordinate 13,445 of CAZHCG010000011.1, read as the reverse complement.
CAGGAACTCCCAGACGTAGCCCAGCCCGCGCAGGCGGAGCTCGAGGCCGCCTCCGTGGACCTTGGCGTAGAAGGTGTTGGGCAGGGGATCTCCGAAGTAGGCCCAGCGGAAGATCAGGGCGGGGGCGAAGGCGACCAGCAGGCCGAACGCCATCGGCGCGGCCCGGCGAACGGCGCGCCTCGGCCCCGCGTCTCCGAGCAGGGGAAAGGCGGCGGCCGGCAGCAGCGCCAGCGCCTCGATGCGGGTCGCGGCGGCCAGGCCCCAGAGCAGACCGGCCGCCGCGAGGCGGCGGCGATCGAGCGGCCCGCCGAGCAGAGCCAGCGAAGCGCCGGTTATCAGGGCGGTGTAGAAGCAGGTCTCGAGGCCCACGTGCAGGTAGAGCAGCAGGGCCGGCGAGGTGAACGTGGCGACGAGCGCGATTGCGATCCAGGCGCGACGGACCGCGCGTCGATCGCCGAAGACGCGCCGCGCGTGGAGCAGCATTCCCAGCGCAGCCAGCCCCAGGGAGATCGCGCCGGCCAGCAGGGCGCCGGTCGGCGGCTCGATTCCCAGCGCGGCCAGCCCGCCCAGCACCAGCGTGAACAGAAACGAGGAGCTGGCCTCGACCGCCTCGCCGGGGTTGTAGACCGGTCCGTGTCCCTCGGCCAGGTTCCTCGCGCAGCGGTAGGTGATGAAGGCGTCGTCGGTCGGGGCCAGCCCGAGCGCGATCCCGGCGGCGACCAGCGCGCCGGCGATCGAGGCCGCGAGCAGCGCCGGGATCGCGGCTCTACGAACGAGCGATTTTCGGGATGAGCGTGTCGGGGTCAATCCAGCTTGGAGATGATCTGGAAGCGGTCGGTGATCCTGGAGCGCAGGCAGCCCCAGGCGTTGCACAGCGCCACCTGGTCGCCGTCCTCCAGCTTGTCGTCGAGATAGAGCCCGATCAGCTTGCTGCCCTCCTGGCAGCCGCACGGCCCGATCGCGGGCAGCTCGACGCCGCAGACCGGGCAGGTGACCTCCAGGATCTCTCCCGGCTCGAAGTCGGTCTCGCCGAAGCGCGTATCGTCGCCGTGAATAGGGCTGAGGATGACTTTGCCCTCGGTGTTGCGACCCTTGGCGTTGACAGCTATTCCGGGGTAGCCGTTGAACCGCGCGCCGGAGCTCTGGTCGACCAGGTTGTGGCCGTTGGGGCAGAAGACGCGCGTGACCGCGATCACTCCCGATCGAATCCGCGCCAGCCCGTCGGGCAATTCCTCCTCGTCGTCGATCGCGATGTCGAGGGTCGTGCCGTCGTTGGCCTTGGTCGGCTCTTCCTGCTTCTCGTTGGTCATCTCACCGCTCCTCGCAAGATAAATCGAGATGCGCCGCTTCTCGCGACGAGTGGACTCTACAACACTTGAAGGCCGCGGGCCAAGGCGGAAAGGACCGTCGCCTCACCGGCGGGCAATGCGATCGGCCACGCGCTCCTACCTGGCGCTGCCGGACCGGATCTCGCGCGTTGGCTTTCTGCGGCTTTGAGGTAGACTACGCCGCCGATATGGTCGAGCACAGCGACAGCGATCTTCCCATCGGCGTCTTCGACTCCGGCCTGGGCGGGCTTACCGTGGTCCGCGAGATCCGCCGCGCGCTGCCGGACGAATCGCTCGTCTACCTGGGCGACAGCGCGCGGGTGCCCTACGGGACGCGCTCGGCCGCGACCGTCGAGCGCTACGCCGGCAACTGCGCCGACTTTTTGGTGCGACAGGGGCTGAAGCTGCTGGTGGTTGCCTGCAACACCGCCTCGGCCGTGGCGCTGCCCTACCTGCGCGAGCGGATCGACGTCCCGGTGCTGGGCGTGATCGGAGCCGGGGCGCGCGCGGCATGCGCGGTGGCCGGGGAGGGAGGTATCGGCGTGATCGGCACGGCCGGCACGATCGGATCGGGGGCCTATCCCGGCGAGATCGCCGCGATCGATCCGCGCCGCGAGGTCCACCAGCGGCCCGCGCCGCTGCTGGTGCCGCTGGCCGAGGAGGGCTGGACCGAGGGCGATCTGCCCAGGCTGGCGGTGGAGCGCTACCTGGCGCCGCTGATCGCCGAGCGGATCGAGGCGCTGCTGCTGGGCTGCACCCACTACCCGCTGCTCCGGGAGGTGATCGAGCGGGTCCTGCGCGACGCGGGCAGCGGCGCGGTGGTGATCAACTCCGCCGAGGCGATGGCCCGCGAGGTGAAAGAAGCGCTGGACAGCCACGGCCTGCGGCGCGAGGCGAAGGGCCGGGGACGCCTGACCTGCCACGTGACCGATCTGCCGGCCAGCTTCAGGGAGGTGGCCGAGAGGTTCCTGGGCGCCCCGCTGCAAGCGGTCGAAAAAGTGGATATTGTTTGAGAACCTATTTGGCCGTATCGCAGCGAGCGAGTTGCGGGCTCGTGGGTTCGTGAATCGCTCGGCGCTCTTGCTCGCCTGGTCGATCGGGTGCACATTTCCCGATGGAGGAGGATGCGTGCTGGAACGCCTCGTCAAAATGAGACGATATGTTTTAGCAGCCGCGCTGCCGCTGCTGGCCGGCTGCGATCCGGGCACGGTCGAGATCGAGATTCCCGACTACGACGCGGAAAGCGACAGCTACGTGATCCGCCCGGTCGAGGTGAGCACGCTGCACGACGTCGGCAGGCTCGAGGGGCGGGCCACGCGGCTGGTGGGCGGCGCCGACCTGACGCTGAACTATGTCGAGGGCAACCTGACCTGGAACGACGGCGGCCACCCGGTCGCCTTCTCAGCGCTGCGAATCGACGACGTGCTGGTCCCCGAAGACTTCGACTCGCTGGCGATGGCCGCCACCTACGCCAACGTCGAGCGATCGATGCTGTTCTATGAGCGTGACCTCGATCTGCCGGTCGACGACGTCCTGGTCGATCTGGAGACCTACTACTGGCCGGCGCTGGAGACGGTCGAGACCGGCGAGGAGAAGCTCGAAATAACCGACAACGCCTACTACATGCGCATCAGCGACGACGAGCGGGCGTTCTTCGTCTTTCCGTTCGAGGACTTCCAGTGGCTGCCGATGGCGATGAACGGCGGAATCCTGACCCACGAGTACACCCACGCCGTCTTCGACGCCCTTGTGCACGACCCCAGCGCCACGACGCCGCTCTCGGCCTCGGCCGCCAACTTCCTCTACGGCCTCAACGAGGGCTGCGCCGACTGGATGGCCGTGGCGCGCACCGGCGATCCGGACTACATGGAGCACTCGATCCGCCCGGGCATCTTCGGCATCGAGTGCAACGGCTCGATGGTGTACGAGATCGTACGCGACGCCTCCGATCACCTCCACTACCAGCAGAGCTGGGACTACGCGGCCCGCCACGTGGAGCCCGAGGCGTTCTGCCCATACGACGTCGGCGCGTTCTTCGCCTCCCTGATGTACGCCGTGGCCGAGCGAATCGACGGCGGGGCGTCGGAGGAGGGCGCGGTCCCCTCGCGGCAGGCGCGGATCAGGGTTTCGCGCTGGCTGCTGGGCGCGCTCGAGGACCTGGGAGTGGAGATGCGCCCCGACTTCGAGCTGTGGGACCTGATCGGCCTGTTCGTGCTCGGAATCGAGGGCTCGGGCGACAGGGAGAAGGCCTGCCTCGTTATCGAAGAGAGATACGAAATGTATTCGGCGCTGGTGCAGGGCTGCTGATGTCTTCTTATTTTCGCTACCTTCCGACGATTGCCTCCTTCTTGTGCCTTTTCGTCTTTCATTTCGGCGCCTTGGCCGAAGAAAACGCCCCCGGAGAGGCTCCGCTCCGCTCCGAGTGGTTTCCGGCGGCTGGAATCGACCTGCGGGCCGGCGCTTTCTTCGCCGAGAAGGCCAGCGGACGCTCGTTCCGCTCGGGAGTTGCGATCGGACCGGATATCCTGTTCGAGGCATGGCGCCTGGGAATGCACGGGATCGGGCTGGGAGCCGGCTTCTTGTACATGGATTCCGAGCGCGAGAAGGGAACCCGCGCGATCCGCGTAGAAACCTCCGTGCAGCGGCTGGAGTTGTCGGCGAGATACCGTTTCGTCTGGAGGCTGCTGGTCGCCGAGGCCCGAGTCGGGACCGCGATCTCTCTGGTGGAGGTCAAGATCAGCACCGGCGAGCCGGGCTGGTACGTGGAGGGGGACCATCTGGTCTACAGCGATCCTGAGCAGGTCGACGAAATCGAGCGCGGCGGCTCGATCTGGGGCTTCCTGGGCGGGCTGTCGCTCGGGCTGGCCATCGGTGAGCTGATATTGGATCTGCCGGACCTGCTGGAGCTTCGCGCCGGATCGGACTACGTCAGGAGGGACGAGCGCGACGAGATCACCGTCTTTGGGAGCGTGGTATTCTGGCCGACGCGTTTTTTCGAGTGATCCGCGGAGTTGACATAATATATCTTCTGCGACAAACGCCGGTCAGCTTCTTCTTCTGGCTTCTACCAGTTTCCAGATCACCAGCGCGGTCATCGTCAGCCCTGCAAGCGCAACTCCACCGCCCTTGAGCCAGACCTCTGTATCCGTTCCTGCTCCCAGCGTCCCGGGCTCGGATATCATCGCCACGATCAGCATCCGGATTCCGGCCGCGGCCAGCCCGACTCCGAAGATCAACGGCAGGACGAAAGCAGCTCTCAACCCGAAACCTCTGTCTTTTCGTCACCAGTCATCCCGGATAGTTGCCATTCAAATCCGAGAAACAACGTGAAGTCCCCGTAGGCGTGATCGGATCCCGCTGATATCACCCCGAGACGCGACGACAGCTCGATTGATATCTCCCCCAGCAACAGCCTGGCTCCTGGAGAGACGGACCAGGCCTTCCACTTCTCGCCACGGAAATCCTCTGTGGCGCGCAGCACCCCCCCGAGCTCGCATGCAATCTCTACGATGTCGAAGATCTCGATTCCCGCGCCGTAGTGCATGCTCCAAAGAAAGTGAAAAACCTCGTCGTGGATCACCGCGGCGATCGGCGCCTGATGAGTGTAGAGGCCGACCGGCCCCAGAGCCGCTCCGGCGGTGATTCCGGGCTCGACAAGGAACAGCGGAGAAGAGAATACCCGGTCGTCGACAACATATCGCAATGCAACATGGCGATCCGGCCTGGTTCGCGAGGTGCCGGTCGGGAAGCCCAGGCGCAGAAACGGTGTCAGCGCCACCGCGAGCCAATCGTGCTCCAGCCTGTGAGCGACCATCCGCCCGTGGATCCGCAAAGGGCCCAGGTCGACGAACGTGCGACTCTCGTCGATCGCGGGCGGCACCCTGGTGCGCAATGTGGATGTCTGCAGCGCGACCAGCTCGCCGCCCAGCCCCAGGCGGTCGAAGCCGCTCGGGGACCACTCGCCGCCCAGCACCAGCCGGGTCGATGCGCGCCGGTAGCGCGAGCGACCGCAGCCCCACTCGCCGAGTGAAAAACCGGCGCCGGCGCTTACAGCGGTTTTCGGGATCGGGGACAGAGCCGGAGATATCACGGGTCCGGCCTCGGCGCGCAGGGGTTCCACGATCGCTTCCAGTCCTTGCGAGAAAGCACGCTCGGCGAGGCTCGGCTCTCCGCCCTGCTCCGCTTCGCCCGCGCGGGAGGGCGGACAGATCGACAGCAGCGCCGCGAGCAGCAACGCCGTCTTCGCCGGCGATCGGAAAACGGCAGACGAACGCGCCATCAGCTCCCCGGAATCCTGCCGTCGCGCAAGTAGCTGCCGCGCCCGGTCGGCCAAGGCCCGCAGTAGAGATCGGGATCGGCTCCCGGCGGAGTGCAGTTGCAGGCCGAGCCCGGCACGGTGAAGACGTCCAGGCCGTGGTCGATGGTCAGCAACAGAATCTCGAGCTGGCCGTCTCCTTCCAGGTCCGCCACGGTCGGAGCCGCGCAGGGGCCCACCCCGTTGCCGCTGTCCGGGTTCTGGTCGGGCAGCTCGATATCGTGCTGGAGCGAGCCGTTGCTCGAGAGGATCACCAGCCGTCCCGACTCGGTCCCGGGCTCGCCGTAGACACCGAAGATCACCTCGGGACGGCCGTCCGAGCTGAGATCGGCGATCGCCACCTCGCTGGCGTAGGCCAGCGGAGCGCCGCCGGCGAAACCGTGTCGCCAGAGCGCCTCTGCCCCGGGAGAATAAGCGTAGACGTAGCCGTCCTGGCCGGGGAACAGCACCTCGAGACGGGAGTCGCCTTCGATGTCGGCCAGGGTGGGCGCCGGCACTCCCGAAGGCGGATACCAGTCGTCGTCGTAGAACGGCTCCTCGGTCAGCGGCAGATCCTCCCAGCCCGCCAGTCGTCGCGCCGAGCGGTTGCCGGTGGACGAGTGATCGCCCTCCAGCACCATCAGCGCGTGGTGATAGGTGTGGTAAGGCTCGTCGCGCTCGGCGTTGGGCACTCCGATCACCTCGTTGAGCCCGTCGCCGTTCAGGTCGCCCACGCTGGGCGGCGACTGGGTCCACTGCAGCCACATCGTCCAGCTGACGTGCGGCCACTCGCCCTGGTGGAGATGGTAGTGGCTTCGCTCCACCTCTGGATCGAGCCAGCGGATGAACTGCCCCCAGCTCATCGGCTCTCCCTCGCAGTCGCCGCTCCGCTGAGAGAAAAAAGACGGATCGGCCAGCAGCGCGGTTCCGTCCGGGTTGAACGCCTGGATGTGGTGGTTGTCGTAGGTGACCAGCAGCTCCAGATCGTCGTCGTCGTCGATGTCCCCGATGCCGGTGTTGAGACCGTAGGAGCCGTAGCCGCTGTGCCCGGCGCAGTTGGCGTCGGGGCCGCCCGGCAGGTCGGCCCCGACGCCGGAGCGGGTGTCGTAGCGCGGCCAGCCGTCGCGAAGCGAGCCGTCCGCCTCGAAAACGAACACGTGGGGGTTGGTCCCCTCGTAGCCGGGAGGCTGCTCGCTGCGGGTCGAGGAGACCGCGATCTCCACGGTGCCGTTGCCGTCCAGGTCGCCGGCCGACAGGGAACGGTTCTCGAAGCAGCTGCCCTGCACGCAAGTGGTTCCCACCCAGCCGCCTTCGATCCCGAGGGCGCCGCCGCTCCACTCGTAGGCCGCGACCGTCCCCTCCCCCGCCGCGACCACGATCTCGATGTTCCCGTCTTGGTCTATGTCGTGAACGACGGCGGGAGCGTAGACCCGGCCTTGGTGGTAACCACCGTTGTCCTCGCCGTGCGGCGCTGTCGCCAGCAGCTCGCCGCCGGCGCTCCAGACCGCCACGTCGTAGAAGGGCGCGATGATTTCGCGCGATCCGTCCCCGTCGAGATCGACGACCGCGGGGCTGGAGAACCAGCCGGTGTTGCCGATCTGCAGATTGCGGACCAGCTCGGGACGAGCCGCCTCGGAAGGCCCGCCCAGGTCCTCGCAGGTAGGATTGAACTCTGGCTTCCGGTCGTTGCACCCCGGTAGAATCAGCAAAGCCGACAACCAGAACGCCGGCTGTGAGAATCCGATCATGTTTTCCCCCGTTTCGAGAATCGCATGAAGAGATTGTTCTCGGTTTGCGGGGACACGTCAATCCATATCCGCTCGCAGCGGAAACTATTCGCTCTCCAATCTGTCTGCGCTCGGGCTCGATCCACAAGGGGACTAAATGGATCAGAGCGTAATCGCTGGTTTTTTTAGTACATCTTTTTTTTGACACGCGAGGGCTCTGCATGTAGTCTTAAGTAAGTCAATGTAGGAGAAAAGTCATGTCCAAGACCAGGACCAACGAAACCACGGCAGAAAGCATCGAGGTCCCTCCGGATCTGCGCGAAGAGCAGGCGCCTTCCCGGCGTCACGAGGTGCTCGGCGTCGTCGTCTGCCTGCTGGCGCTGTTCCTGTTGCTGGCCCTGGTTTCCTACGACGGAATCGACCCCGACGGCGCTCCGATTCGCGGCGGCAACCTGGTCGGACCGGTGGGCACCTGGATCGCCTGGGGCGCCCTCGCCCTGCTTGGAGCCGCAGCCTACCTGGTCAACGGTTTCGTCTGGATGCTCGGCGTCACGCTCTTCACCGGCAAAACAGGCGACGCGCGGGTCCGCAATTTCCTGGGCCCGTTGGTGATCGGCCTCTTTGCCGCGATCGCGATCCACACCGCCTTTCGCGGCGAGCCGCTGCTGGGGGGACATGCCCCCGGCGGTTTCCTCGGAGCGTTGCTTGGCGAGATCCTGATCTCGATGGTCTCCCGCGCCGGAACGTACCTGGTCGCCTTCGGCGGCATGGTGCTGACGATCCTACTGGTGACCGACATCTCGCTGTTCCTCTTCTTTCGCCTGGTGGGACGTCTCGGTGTTTCGGCCGGGCGACGCGCCGGCGGGCTGGCCGGCCGCGTGGTGCGCGCCTGGCGCGAGAGCCCCGAGTCGGTGGTCGACGACGACGACGGTCTCGCCGCGCCTGCCGCACCTCAGGTGATCGACTCGCCGGAGGAGAAAACGTCCGCGCCCGCCGAAGAGCCAAAAATCGTAACTCCGGCGCCGCGCGAGAAGCGCCGCCGCGCCTCGCTGCGGCGCAAGCCCGAAAAACGGCGTTCCCCGGGCGAGTACGAGATCCCCTCGCCCAAGCTGTTGAAAGCAGCAGAGAAGAGCGAGACCCGCGTCGACCGCGGACAGCTCAGGCAGAACGCCGATCGCCTGGTGGCCGTGCTGGCGGACTTCGGCATCACCGGCGAGGTGCGCGAGATCCATCCCGGTCCGGTCGTCACGATGTACGAGTTCCAGCCGCACAGCGGGATCCGCCTCTCGCGAATAGAAAGGCTGTCCAGCGAGGTGGCGATGGCGCTGGAGGTCAAGCGCGTGCGGGTCGTGGCGCCGATTCCCGGCAAGAACGCGGTCGGATTCGAGCTGCCGAACTCGTCCAGGGAAATCGTGCGGCTGCGCTCGATGATCGAGGACGAGAGCTACACATCTTCCAAGGCCAAGCTCCCGCTCGCGCTGGGCAAGGACATCTCCGGAGCGCCGTTCGCGGTCGACCTGGCCAAGATGCCGCACCTGCTCGTCGCCGGGACCACCGGCTCCGGCAAATCGGTTGCCGTCAACAGCATGCTGCTCAGCCTGCTGTTCCGCTACGATCCGGACGAGCTGCGCCTGTTGCTGATCGATCCCAAGATGATCGAGTTTCAGCCCTACAACGCGATTCCCCACCTGCTGCTGCCCGTGGTGACCGACATGACCCAGGCCACGCTGGCGCTCAAGTGGGCGGTGGACGAGATGGAACGGCGCTACCAGTTGTTCGCCGACATCGGCGCCCGCCACCTGGAATCCTACAACCGCAAGGTGGAGAAGATACTGGCCGGCGAGGCGCCCTCCCCGACCCGCAAAACAGCGATCGACGAAAACGGCGAAGAGCTGGACCAGGAAACCGGCGAGCCGTCCAAGCCGCCCGAGAAGCTGCCCCTGATCACGATCTGCATCGACGAGCTCGCCGACTTGATGATGGTCGCGGCCAAGGACGTCGAAACCTCGATCGCGAGGCTCGCGCAAAAGGCGCGCGCCGCCGGCATCCACCTGATCGTGGCCACGCAGCGACCTTCCACCGACGTGGTGACCGGTCTGATCAAGGCCAACTTCCCCGCGCGGCTGAGCTGCCAGGTTTCGTCCAGCGTGGACTCGCGTACGATCCTCGGACAGAATGGCGCGGAGAAGCTGTTGGGAAACGGCGACATGCTGGTGCTGCCGCCCGGTACGTCCGACCTGGTGCGGGTCCAGGGAGCCTTCGTCGCCGACGGCGAGATCAGGAACGTCGTCGACTTCCTCAAATCACAGGCCGAGCCCGAGTACGACGAGGACATCCTGAAGCCTCGCGAGGGCGAGGACGGCCCGGGGGAGGACGACGACGCAGAAAAGGACGAAGTCTATGACCAGGCCGTCCTGATCGTCGCCGAGAGCGGAAGCTGCTCGATCTCGATGCTGCAGCGCAAGCTGCGCATCGGCTACAACCGCTCGGCCCGGATCGTAGAGCTGATGGAGAAGGAAGGCGTGGTCGGCCCCCCCAACCACCAGAACAAGCGCGAAGTGCTCGTCTCCCCGCACGCTCCCTGATATAGACTGTTATCCCATGAGACCCTGGCCTATCGCGGCGCTCTTCACGGCGGCTCTGCCAGCCGTGTCGTGCGGCTCCGCGACGAATGCGCGCCCGGCTGCCGGTGCACCCCACCCCGTTTCCGTCTCGAATGACGAAACCGCCGATGTCGAGTGGAATCGCATCTCTCGCCGCGCGCGCTCGCTGGGCTACGAGCACGCCACCGAGGTGCATCGTTTGCGCGCCGCCGCCGGGGAGCGGGCCCACGTTCGCTTCGAGCTGCGCGCCGGCCGCTGCTACCTGTTCGCCGCGGGCGGCGGCGACGGAATCGAGTCGATCGAGGCGCGGCTCGAGCTGCGCGGCCGGATGATCGGCGCCGACCTGGCCGGGCGAGCGTCGGCCTGGATCGATCACTGCGCCGCGCGAGACGAGGATCTCGTCTTGAAAATCGATCCGTTGGGAGGAGACGGCAGGTTGACGGTGGGAGCATTCTCCGCGCGTCGAGAGAAGATCCGGTACCGGGTGGGGCCGCCCCTGAAAGCTGCGGACGTTTCCGCGAGCGCCGAGGAGATCGACCGCTCGGTCGCGTCGAGACTGCGAAGGCTCGGATACGAGGCGCCCGAGACCCTGCTCGTTGCCGAGATGGACATCGCCGATCGGAGAGAGGCCGAGCTGCATCTCGCTGCAGGGGGATGTGCGCGTCTCGTAGCGGTGGGCGGCCCGGGCGTGCGCGACATCGACCTGAGAGTCGAAACGGTGGGTGGAGAAACGAACCTGGTGGATCGATCCGTCGGGAAACCGGCCGAAACCGCTCTGTGCAGCGACAGCCGCGTCGACCTGCGAGCCGAGGTGGCCGTCGCCGGCGGCTCCGGCGAGGTGCGACTGACTCTCCACAGACTGCCGAGCGCGCCCCTGCCCCGCCTGTCCGGACCACTGCCGCTCGGGCTGCGCGAAGCCGCCGCGCGTTTCGCCGAGCACGGAATGGGCGCGGTCCGTCTCACCGGTCGTCCCCGCCTCGACGAAGAGGACGCTCTGTGGCGACTGCCGATCGAGCTGGAAGCGGGGCGCTGCCACGGGCTGGCGGCGGTCGCCTCGTCCGGCAGGCTGGAGAGGCTGTTGCTGGTGTCCGACGGCGGCGAAGTAGCGGCCTCGGACTCGGGACCGGCGCGAACGCTAGACCTGGCCAGCTGCGTGCACGGCGAGGCGCGGCACGAAGTCGCGGTCATCCCGGAAGGCGCGCCGTCGGAAGAACCGCCGCGAGTTTTGATCTTCACCTCCGAGCAGTCCGTGCTTCCGCCGCTCGTCTCCCCGTGACAGCCGGCTCGACAGGAAGTACAAACAGCACATGGATCGCGACGACTTCCATCTTTGCCTGCAAGCCGACGGGACGGTGACCGATGTCACGAACGAGGCCTGCATCCTGACCGGTCTGCCGGAGCGCGAGCTGCTGCAACGACCGCTGACCGAGCACATCCTTCCCGAGCATCGGCTGCGCTTCGAAAACGAGCTGGAGGCCCTCTTCGCGGGAGACGAGCAGCTCGGTCGCGTCCACTGCACCGTTCTGGGGCTGGATGGCATCGGCCGCAGGCTGAACCTGCGCATGTCGCCCCTCGACGAAAGCGAGGTGCACGTCGACCTGGAGCTTCGAAAACGCGGGGACGGACCTTCGACCGCCCGCATCGCGGGGAGGCATCGCCGCCTGAGCGATAGCGGGCGACTGCTCCCTGTGGCGCGGCGGATCCTGGCCGCCGCCCGACGGGGAAAGAGCCGGGTCGAGGTGCTGCGCGGCGGCCTGGAGGTGTTGGCCGAAGTTACGGAAGCGCGCGCCGGAGCGGCTCTGCAATGGAGCGGGACTCGTTCGACATCAAATATGGAAGCGACGATCGGCGAGTTCGATGGAAGGACGCTCGACGGAGTGTTCCGCGCGTCGGTGATCGGCCGCCTCACACGCGGCGACGTCATCATCAAGGAGCTCGACCCGCAGGGAGGCTGCCCGGAAGAGTCGCTGTTGCTCGTTCCCCTGCTGGCCGGAGAGGTGCCGGAGGCGGTGATCGCCCTGGAAGTGACCGGTTACACCGTGCTCGACTCGATAGAGCATCAAAGCCTGGGCGCTTTCGGCGAGGTGCTGGGCCTGGGCCTGCGGGCCTTGGAAGCGGGCAGCGCATCGAGGAGAGATGAGCGACGCGGTGCAGACGTCGAAGCTGCCGTGGCGCTGGGAAGGCTGTCCGTCGGGCTAGCCCACGAGATCAAGAACGCCGCCACCGTGCTGCGCAACGACGTCGACCAGCTGGCCTCTCGGGCGCGCGGCTCGGGTCAGACCGAGCTGGCGGCAGCCGCTGTCAACGACTCGGTGGAAGCAGTGGAGACGATTCGCAACCTCACCGATGCGCTTTGCTCTTTTGCGCCTGAAAAGACCGGAGAGCCGGAGGATGTCGACCTGGTGCGCGTGCTGGAGATGGTGGTCGCCTCGGTCCGCTTTCACGCCGAGCGCGGGTTGCGCCTTTCGCTGCGCCACCCCGGCGAAGGCATTCCAACGATTCGTTGCCACAGTCACTACCTGATTAGATCGCTCTTCCTGGTGTTCGTCGAGTTGGCCGACTCGGCGCGCGAGACCGGCGGCGAGCTGAACGTGGTGGTGGAGTTGGGCGTCGCAGGCAAGGAGGTGGTCTTGCGCATCGGATTCTCTCACGGGCCGATCGGGACACCTGCGCTGCTGCTGAGTCAGCTCGAGCCCGGCGGAGTATTGAACCGACACATTTCCCGTTCCGGGGCCCGACTGGAGCACGAAATCGAAGAAGAGTATCTGGAGATTTCGATTTTGATTCCAGCGGCCGACGACGCCAGGCGTCGCTCGCCGATCCCTCAATCCCCTCGGACAGCGGCGCCGAGCAGGAGAGGCACGATCCTGGTCGTGGACAGCGAGGAGGCCGTGATCCGATCGACTCGCCGCGTGCTGGAAGCCGAGCACGACGTGCTGGCCGCGAGATCCGGCGAAGAGGCATTGCGCATGCTGGAAGCCAACCCAGAGTTGGATGTGCTGCTGCTGGACGCGCTTCTCCCGGAAACCGGAGGAGTGTCTCTGCGAGATCAGATCGCCAGCAAGCGTCCCGATCTCGCCGGACGCATCGTGCTGGTGGGACCGGGACCAGCGATCACCGAAAGAATCGCTCACCCCGACGGCATGACGAGCGAGACGATAGCAAAACCGATAGATATAGAAGCTCTCAAGTCACTAATATCAAAAATGGTGGGCTGAGACGCCCCCTGAATCCGACCTGAATCCGACCTGAATCCGACCTCAGGCACCCAGAACAAACGATGGCGGCATTCGTGTGCCGACGTACAATCGGCTGCTGTCTGATCCGATTTCGTCGCCGTCCGCGCTCGAAATCGGCCCCTCGCGGCCGGTTTTCTCCGCGGCTCGCTCCCTGATCTCGTCCGTTTTGTCTCGAAAACCTGGCTTCGGGCGCACCCCGGCGCCCGGCGCCGCCTCGCGCGGCGTCACTCCCCCCTTCGCTTTTGCCGATTCAG
>CAZHCG010000010.1:3374-49402 GCA_964530995.1 uncultured Myxococcales bacterium | reverse complement strand
CCGTGTCCGTGTCGGTGTCCGTGTCCGTGTCCGTGTCCGTGTCCGTGTCCGTGTCGGTGTCCGTGTCCGTGTCCGCATCAGCGCCGGTATCGGTGTCTCCCGCGTCCTTCTCGCCGGCGGCGTCCGTCGTTGCGCCTTGACACGACGCGGCGATCGAAAGGATCGCCGACAGCGCGATCGCTGCTCTCAGTTCCAGTACTCTCGACATCCGGCTCTCCCTAGCGGCGGCGGACGAAGCTCTCCAGGCCCACGATCTCGAGTCCCTGCTCTCCGCGAGCGGCCAGCCGCGCGTTGCGCTCGCGAATCCACTCGACTATCAATCCGAACGACTCGACCGTGTTGCGGTTGGTGTCGTGAAACAAGATCACGCCCCCCTTCGGGTTCTCCTCTATCACGCGTCTGGTGTGCTCCAGCAGCTCCGTCGGTGTCTCGGCCTTCCAGTCCAGCGGATCCAGCTTCCACATCACGACAGTGTAACCCTCGCGCGCCAGCCGCGCCATCCCCTCGTCACCGAGGCGCCCGAACGGCGGCCTGAACAGCCACGGCCTGCGCCCCGTTATTCCGCGCACGATCCGGGTCACCTGGCGAACCTCCAGGCTCCAACCTCTGTCGTCGAGAGCGGTGACGTCGGCATGGGAGAAGGTGTGATTGCCGATGAAGTGGCCGCGCCGGTGGATCTCGCGAAGCACGGATCTGTTCTCGGCGCCGCCAGCGGTCTTCCAGTGCACGCGATGGCCGTTGACGAAGAACGCAGCCTTGATCCCGTGGCGGTCCAGCTCGTCGAGGAGAATGGGGGTGGTGCGGTGATCGGGGCCGTCGTCGAAGGTGAACGCGATCGCTCCGGGACGCTCGTCGCCCCTGACCTTGCCGCAGCGAGCGAGGTAGGGCGCCCAGAGGTTGCCGTCCGAGCCCTTCAGCTTGTAGCGGATGTCGTCGATCCCGCCCCAGGCGGCCGCGGCCAGCGGCAGCGAGAGAAGAACGGCGAGGAGGACCGGGGTTGGAGCGCGCCTGGTCAAGTGGGTTCCCTCTGCGCGGCACTCAGAACGGGATGTCGTCGTCGTCCGGTCCGATCCCGCCGTCGAACCCGCCGCCTCCGTCCGGCTCGGGCCTGCCTCCTCCGGAATCGCCGCCGCGGTCCACCGGCGGACGTCCTCCGCCGTCGCCCCGGCCTCCGAGAAACACCACGCGCTGTGCGTTTACCTCGGTCATGTAGCGGCGCTGTCCGGAGCGCTCGTCGTCCCAGCTCCTGGTCTGAATCCGCCCCTCCACGAAGACCTGGCGACCCTTCTGCAGGTACTTGCCGACGGTCTCCGCCTGCTTGCCCCAGGAGACAATGTTGTGCCACTCGGTGCGCTCCTGGCGCTCTCCCGCGCTGTTGGTGAACGACTCTCCGGTCGCCAGCGGAAACTTGCAGCGCGCGGTGCCGCTCTGCGTGTAGCTGAGCTCCGGGTCCTTGCCCAGATTGCCGACCAGGATAACCTTGTTGACACCATCGGCCATCTCTTCACCTCCTGCGAGCCGACTCGCGTATCTGAACGGACGAACAAGTCCAGGGCAATATAGAAACACACCTCGACACCGTCAACCGCGCCCGGCCTCGAACAGAGCGCGGGCCGCCTCCAGCGCCCCGGACCTTCCCGGGTTCTCGCGCGCCTCTCGATCGATCCAGGCGAGGGAGGCGGAGCGCACCATCCCGCGCGCGCCGTCTCCGAACGGCTTCAGCTTCCGATCGAGCCACTCTTCGGCCGCTGCGATCTTCTCACCCCCGGCCAGGCGCTCCACCAACCCGGGAAGCACCTCGGTGCAAAGCCCGACCTTGTGGTCGACCGGAACCAGATCGGAGACCAGCAGCGACTCCTCGGGAATCTCGGGGTAGACATCGCCCAGCACCTCCGGTCCCAGGCAGTGACGAATGAAGGCGTTGCCGATCTCGGCGGCGCGCGAGTCGGTATCAGAAATGATTCCGTCGAGCTCCTCGTCCGTTATCTCGGCGAGTCGCTCGGGCGTGGCCTCTTCGAGCGTGCCGCCCAGCTGGCGGGTGGAGGGCACCTCCACGTACAGCTTGGTCTTGGGCTCGGTGCCAGAAGGCCTTACTACCAGGCGGATCTCGCGGTCGTCTCCGCCGTCCAGCTCGAAGAGCAGCACGTTGCGGCTCGCCGCGTCGGTCGATCCCTTCAAGGGGCCGCCGACCACGTGGTTGTCCACGAAGCGCTTTACCCGCAGACCGGCGACCGACTCGGGCGGATCGTTGCGCAACACGTCCTGAATGCGTCCGATCCTCTCCAGGCCGGTGATGCCCTCCATCACCAGCGAGCGCAGCACGTTGCGGTGGTATCCGTAGACGCGGTAGATGTCCCTCAGCATGCCGACGAAGCCGTCCCCCTCGTCCTCGAGCCGGGAGGCGAGCGCCGCCAGCTGCACAGCCGCGCCGCAGGCGTCCTTGTCGCGGACCCTGTGCGTCAGCAGGTAACCGTGGCTCTCCTCTGTGGTGAGGACGAAGTCGTCGAGCGTGCCCGCGACGCTGTCGCGATCGGCGGCTCCTCCCTCGGGAGGAAAGCGACCACAGCGCTCGAGGTGACCGAGCACCGCTCCCATGTACTTGAACCCCACCATCAGATCTCCCACGACCTGGCAACCGTATCGTTTTGCGATGATGCGCTGCTGGCTCGTCGTCACCAGGGTGTTGATGAAGATCGGCCTGCTCGGCATCGTTCCGGCGCGCAGCCTGTCGGACAGGATCGACTGCAACAGCAGCACTCCGATCTCGTTGCCGTTGATGAACTGGAACCCCTCGCCCGACGCTCGCGGAACGATCATGCCGAGCCGATCGGCGTCCGGGTCCGTGGAGAAGCCCACCGAGCATCCGCCCTCGCGCGCCACCTCCTCGAGGCGGTCCATCGACTCGGGCACCTCTGGGTTTCCGATCCGGTAGCGCACCGGCGCGAACGACCCGTCGAAGACCGACTGCTCTGGCACGGTCCGCACCTCGAAGCCCAGCGCGCGCAGCGCCTCGAGCACGGTGGTCGATCCGGTCCCGCAAAGCGGGGTGAACGCCACCCGCGCGGTGCGCGAGTCGGCCTTGCAAAGCTCGGTGTTGACCCGGATGTAGCGATCGTGAAGCTCGTCCGGCACGAAGCGGATCAGATCCTTTTTCCGCGCCTCGGTGTACGGCATCCTGTCCACGTCGGTGACCTGCTCCACGACCTTCAGCAGCGCCTCGTCGTCCGGAGGTATCTCCTGGCCGCCCTCGCTGTTGTAGAACTTGCCGCCGTTGTCGTCCGGATGGTTGTGCGAGGCCGAGATGTTGAGCCCTCCGGCCGCCTTCAGCTCGCGGATGAGGAACGACAGCTCCGGGGTGGAGAGGAAGCGATCCGTGCAGGCGGGCAGGCCCGGCTCGTCCCGCAGGGGACCGACCACGTGGGCGACGACAGCGCTTGCCGCGTAGGTCTCGGCGCACTCGCGGGCCAGGTCGCGGGAAGTCAGCCCGCGCAGCGGCCCGTCGACGTCGCCGTACTTGCCGCGCAGATCGAAGAACTGCCTCACGTCGTAGGCGACCACCACCGAGACCTCGCCCTCGGCGCCGACGACCTCGCGCAGGTAGCGACAGTGCCCCTGCACCGAGAGCGTCAGGGTGTGCGGGTTGATCCGATTGGGCCCGGCGCCGACCGGGCCGCGCCGCCCGCCGGTCCCGAACGGCATCATCCGCCAGAAGGAGTCGAGCAGCTCGGTCCAGCTCTCTCTCTCGACGAGATGCTCGATGTACGGCCGGTACTCGACCAGGCGCTCGTCCTCCATCCACAGCTCGATGTTCTCCAGCGTCGATCTCGCTATCTCGGGCTTGGCTCCGATCGAATCGAACCCTTTTCGTATTCGCTCCAGGTACCGCATCCGCCCTTCCTCTGCTATGCTTCCTTTTTCGTCGTGGGCCAGTGCCGAATGTGCGACGCAAGCAGACGGGCTGTCAACGACAAAAGGAGGCCTCGCCGCGGCGAGGCTTCCGGGAGGCGAAGCCGCAATGCACCGCGAGACCGTCACGGTTTCCAGCTCGCAACGCCAGGAATTGATCGACGTGACCGACCGGCTGCGCGAAATCGCGCGCCGGCAACCGGACGCCGCCCTGATGGCTCTCTACGCCCGCGGAGCCACCTCGGCGGTGATGATCCAGGAGAACTGGGACCCCAACATCCGCACCGACATCCTGCGCTGCCTCTCGGATCTCGTCCCCGCCGGGAAGTGGCTGCACGACGAGGTTGACGGCAACGCCGACGCCCACATCAAGTCGGGCGTGGTCGGGCCCTCGGAGACGATTCCGCTCCAAGGCGGCGAGATGCTGCTCAGCACCTGGCAGAACGTCTTTTTCTGCGACTTCGACGGGCCCCGCCGGAGCAGGGAGCTGACCGTGACCCTGCTGCCGTAGCCCTCTTTCGGAAGAAAGTCGCCCCCGCCTCACAGAAGCTCCAGCTGCTTGCCGCCGTAGAGCAGGCGGCCGTCCGGCTCGACCGTGACCTCGTCTCCCAGCTGGTGCTCCTCGGGCTCCGCGCCGTCGAGGATGTGGATCACTCTCGCTCCCATCGCGACAAGCCTGTCGGCCAGCAGATAGCGGTGGCAGCGGCGGGGGTCGAGCTCGGCGCAGAGGACCGCGACCACCGAGCTGGCGGCCAACCCCAGCAGAGACTCGCAGGGGGAGGAGAGCTCCTCGCTCGAGATCGCCGCGGCGTAGCGTCTCTGCCACTCCAGGGGCAGAGCCCGGTGCAGGTCCTCGCCCGGGGTCGGCGGGCGGCGTCCTCCCAGCGAGCGGAACCAGCGGTAGGAGAGGCCGCGACCCTCCAGCTCGGCGGCCAGGGCGGCGCGTGTGAACCAGGGAAACCTCGCCGACGCCGGGTTGGAGCGCACGTCGGCCAGCACTCTCACCGAGGAGCGCTCTAACCTGGCCAGGAAGACGTCGAGCGGGAGATTGCCGTGGCCGATAGTGAACAGCCTGGGTCTTCTCGACGACGGTTTCATCATCACCTCCGTTCGCCGTCCTCGGGCCAGATCG
Organism: uncultured Myxococcales bacterium; assembly: GCA_964530995.1. Lineage (GTDB taxonomy): Bacteria > Myxococcota_A > Polyangia > JAAYKL01 > JAAYKL01 > CAZHCG01. Next base: position 44,364 of record CAZHCG010000010.1, on the reverse strand, counting down.
CCCTGTGGAGCTGGATCTGCATCCTCAGCTCGCTGCCCGACTCGAGCAGCCACTCGGCCAACTCGGCGGGCCGCACCAGGCCGGCGGCGGGCGAGAGAAGAACCTCGGCGCGCTCGGAAAGCCCGCGCTCGGAGCAAAAACCGAGCGCCCAGTCGAAATCCCGACGCGAGGTCACCACCAGCTTGACCTCGTCCCGCCCGGGGACCAGACGCTCCAGGTTGTCCTCGACAAAGCGGTCCGACATACCCGAGCCGGGGGTTTTGATGTCCATCACCAGCGAGACGGCCGGATCGAGGCCCCGAACCGCAAAAGCTCCCGAGCTCTCGAGCAGCACCTCGAAGCCCTCCGCGACCAGTCTCTGGAGCAGCTCCGGGCACCGCCCCTGCGCCAGCGGCTCGCCCCCGGTCACCTCCACCAGGGAGAGACCGAGGGAGAGCAGCCGGTCGACGATCGCGTCGATCTCCATCTCCTCGCCCTCGGACTCGCAGGCCTCGCGCGTGTCGCAGTAGACGCATCCGAGCGGACAGCCGGCCAGCCTCACGAAGGAGCAGGGGCGCCCCGCGCGGGTGGACTCGCCCTGGATGGAGGAGAAGATCGAAAAGACTTTCAACCGGGCATCGCTCACCTGCTCACTCCTCCAGGGACGGATCCGGCCGGCCCGCCTCGGCGAAGCCCCTGGCCCTCAGCAGGCAGGACGCGCAGCGACCGCAGGGCCTGCCGTCCGGGCCGGGGGAATAGCAGCTGCGGGTCAGCGAGAAATCGACTCCGAGCTCCAGGCCGAGCCGGACGGTGTCGCCCTTGCTCAGCCCGATCAGGGGCGCGTGGACTCGGTACGGAGGACCGCCTTCCACCGCCCTGGTCCCGGCGTTGGCCACTGCTTCGAACGAGCCGACGAACTCGGGACGGCAGTCCGGATAGCCGGAGTAGTCGACCGCCGAGACGCCGACGAAGAGGTCCCGGGCGCCGAGCGCCTCGGCCCAGGAAAGCGCCAGCGAAAGCAGAACCGTGTTGCGGGCCGGAACGTAGGTCCGGGGAATCCCGCGGCCCGCCTCCTCTCCGTCGGGCAGGTGAGCGTCAGAGGTGAGCGCAGAGCCGCCCACGCGCTTCAGGTCGACAGGCAGGACCAGGTGGTCTTCGCGCTCGAGGCCCATCGAGCGCGCGACCGCCTCGGCCGCGGCGATCTCTCCTCGAGCGCGCTGGCCGTAGGAGACCGTCAGGGCCCGGGCGCGGAAACCGCTCTCAATGGCGAAGGCCAGGACCACCGAAGAGTCCATCCCACCGGAAAGAAGGACCACGCAGGGAGCGCCGGAGCGCTCGTCAAGACTGATCATCCGTTGACCTCATAATAGTATTCACACAGCCTGTGGAAAAGCTGTTGATAACCCTCCCTCTCGGAGCGTCGGCAAAAAAGGCGAGCGTTTCGGGGCGATTGCGAAACCAGGTTTCACGTGAAACAGATCTGGGCTGTGAATACAAAAGCGTTTTCACGTGAAACACCCACACCTCTCTACTCGTACTTCTCCTCCAGAATCCCCACCGCCTTCTTCGTCTCCTCGTCCCTCTTCTCCGGCACTTTTACCATTATCTCCGCGTAGAGGTCTCCCCGCCTCCCATTCTTTCTCACTCCCTGCCCTCTCAACCTCAGCTTCTGACCGCTCTGCGTCCCGGCGGGTATCGTCACCTTGCCCTTTCCCCACGGTGTCTCTACTTGCATCGTTGCGCCCTCGTACGCCTGTCCTATCGTAACTGGCAGCTTTTTTGTCAGGTCGTCGCCTTTTCGCTCGTATTGCTTGTCGTCCTTTACTTTCACCTCTATCAAGAGGTCTCCGGGCTCCCCGCCGAACGGGCCCCTCGCTCCCTGCCCCTTGAGCCTGATGGTCTGACCATCCTCGACGCCCCTGGGCAGCTTGACCTTCAGCTTCCTCCTCTCCCGCTGGATGGGAACCACCAGCTCCAGCTCCCTGCCCAGCACCGCGTCCATCAGCTCCACCTCGACGCCCGACCTCACCTTGGGGCCCTTCTGTCCCCGCCTTGCCTTCCCCGCGGATCCGAAACCCTCTCCGGTCGACCAGCGCACGGAGCGTCCCCTTCCAGCTCCGCCTCCGAACAGGCTCTCGAAGATGTCCTCCAGCGATCCGAACCCCGAGAACCCTCCGAAATCCCCTCCGAACGGCCGCCCTCCTCCCGGCTGTCCGGCCTGCTGCCGATAGCGCTGGTAGGCCTCGGGATCGAACCCGTCCCTCAGCCCGTCCACCCCGTACTCGTCGTACAGCTTCCGCTTCTCTTCGTCGCTCAGCACCGCGTACGCCGCCGAGACCTTCTTGAACCTCTCCTCGGCCCGCTTGTCCCCCTCGTTGCGGTCCGGGTGCAGCTCTCTGGCCAGCTTTCGGTAAGCCTTTTTTATCTCTTTTTCGTCGGCGTTCCTGTCCACGCCGAGAATCTCGTAGAAGTCCTCGTGTTCCATTCCTCGCCTCTCCCCTCTCCAATATGTTCCCCAATCCGCTTGCGGTAAAGATCCTTCCCCTCTCACCCCGCGCTTTTCCCTCGCGCCGCCTTGTGGTATCAAGCCTCACTATCATGACGTCGGCCGCCGCGACAGATCTTCCTCGCCACGTGGCGATCATCATGGACGGCAACGGACGCTGGGCCGAGAGCCGCGGCCTGCCCCGCGTCGCCGGCCACCGCGAGGGCGCCAAGGCGGTCAAGCGCACGGTCACCGCCTGCCGCGAGCGCGGCATCCGCGTTCTGACTCTGTTCGCCTTCTCCTCTCAGAACTGGTCGCGCCCTTCGGCCGAGGTCAACGCCCTGATGCGCCTGCTCGGCCAGTACGTGCGCCTCGAGCGGCGCTCGATACTCGAGAACGGAATCCGCCTTACCGTTATCGGAAAGATCACCTCCATTCCCGAGGCTCCGCGCAAGATCCTGCTCGACCTGGTCGAGGAGTCCTCCGGCAACAGCGAGATGACCCTCTGCCTGGCTCTTTCCTATGGCGGCCTCGAGGAGATCGCCTCGGCCGCCCGCGAGCTGGCCGCGAGGGCTGCTCGCGGCGAGCTGGATGCAAAGGACATAGACATCGATATCTTCTCTTCCGCGCTCGAGTCTCACCAGCTCGGCCCCGTCGATCTCATGATCCGAACCTCCGGCGAGCTCCGCCTCTCCAACTTCCTGCTGGTCGGGCTCGCCTACGCCGAGCTTTTCTTCACCGACTGCATGTGGCCAGCTTTCGACGAACGGGTTCTCGACCGCGCCCTGAAAGACTTCGCGGCCCGCCATCGCCGCTTCGGCCACGTGGGATGAAGATGTCCAACCTCTCACTGCGCCTGATCTCCGCCGCCGCTCTGACTCCACCGGTCCTGGCTCTGGTGATCTGGGCGCCGCCTGAGGCTTTCTCCTCCGTCGTCTTCCTGCTCGCCGCCGTCTCCGGCCTGGAGCTGGGCTCGATCGTCCTTCCCGCCGAGCTCGGATCGCGCAAGCCGCTCGTCGCCGTCCTGGCCGCGGCCTGCTGCGCGGCGGTGGGCGGCGGAGCGTACGTCGAAGATCCGGCCTGCGCCCTTTTCGCGATCGTCTTTTCCCTGCTCCCGCTCAGTTGCCTGGTGTTCATCTCCGGTCGCGCCGCTCCGGCCCGCTCCGCCCCCGCGGCGCTGGCCGCGTGCGCCGGCTCGCTCTACTTCGGCGGCCTGTGGGGCTGCCTCTCGCTTCTGCGCACCACGGACTCCGAGCACGGCTGGCGCTGGGTTCTGCTCCTGCTGGCGGCTACCGTCTTTTGCGACACCCTGGCCTACGCCTTCGGCCGCGCCTTCGGCAGGCACAAGATGGCTCCGCGGGTCAGCCCGGCCAAGACCTGGGAGGGCGCCTTCGGCGGAGTGGTCGGCGCGCTCGCGGCCGTTGCGCTGGCCAAGGCGACCATGCTCGGGTCTCTCGACTGGTCCGATCTCCTTTTTCTGGGAGTGCCGCTTGCGATCGCCTGCCAGCTCGGCGACCTGATAGAGTCTTTCATCAAGCGTGGATTCGGCGTCAAGGACTCCGGCAGGCTGATACCCGGTCACGGCGGTCTGCTCGATCGCTGCGACGGTCTCCTGCTGGGATCTCCCGTCGTCTATCTCTTCTGTCTTCTCTCATGAGCCGATCGTCCGGACCGCACCGCCGCCTCTCCGCGCCGCTCGCGACGCTCCTGCTGGCCACGAGCTGCGCTCTCTGTCTGGCCTGCGGTCCGGTCGCGCCGCGTCCGGTCGCGCCCGTTGCTCAGGCACCGCCGCCTCCCGCACCCGAGAAGGATCCCTGCCCCCCCTCTCCGCGCAGCCACTCCGTGTTCGCGGTTCTGGTCGACGGCCGCGACGTGGGCAGGGAGGTGCGCTCCCGTTTCGTCGAGCCCGGACCTTCCGGTCTCGAGGAGTTGATCCTCTCCCATACCGTCAAGCGGATGCGCCTCGGCTCCGTCGAGTTCGACCGCTGGGAGATCCGCACCAACAGGTTCCGCGTCTCCGACGATCTCTTCCTCCGCTCGTCGCACACTTCGATGGACCAGGTCTCGGCCAAGGTCGCGCTGGTCGGCTACTACGGCGCCGGCTGGGAACGGCTCGTCGAAAAGCGGAACTCGGTTACGGATCCGCCGCGCTCCGAGCCATCCCCGCTGTCGCTCTCCGGCGACGAGGTCGTCGGTTTCCGCCTCACCGACCTGCTGCGTCGGACCGCACTGGGCGAGGAGCCTCCCGTCTCCGGCATCTCCTTCTACGAGACCTCGTTGAAAGAGCCTATCGAGGTCGACATCGGGCCTCCCGGCGAGGGGTCGATCGAGATCGATGGGCAGACCATCGAAGGCACCTTTGTCGACGCCTCTCGCTCGTGTGACGATGTTGTTGTGCTGCGCGCCTTCTTCGACTCCACCGGAGCCCTCTGGCAGGAGAGCTTCCCGGGTATGCACGAGGTCAGACAGCGGCTGACCGGGCCTCTCTCTCCCTCGGCCCAGACGTCGAAGCTGCTGGTCGGGCTTCGCTCGGAGGCCTACGTCGGGCTTCCCAACTCTGCCACCCGCGCCGTCTTCCGCCTGCGCTCTTCTCCCGACCGCCTCGACGCCATCGAGGAGCTGGGAGTTCTCTCGTCTCCCCTGAACCAGCGCCTGCGGCGCGTCTCCGAAGGAGAGCTGGAGCTGTGGGTTACCGCGGGCGCGCCGGACGGCGAGTTCCCGCCGGGCGAAGAAGACTTGGGCGGCTCCCGCTACATCCACCCTGACGCCCCCGCGATCCGCAAGGCTCTGCGCTACCTGCGCACGGCCGGCCGCGCCGGCTCCCTCCCGGACGAGCGGGCCGACAACGCCACCCCGGTGATCGCCCGTTCCTCCCTGATCCGACGCCCGGCCGCCTTCTGGGGCGATCCTGACAAGGTCGCCGGGATCGTGATGAGCTTCGTCCACGCGATCCTGCCCGACAAGCGGCACACCTTCTCGATGTCCGACGCTGTCTCCACCCTGATGCGCGGATCCGGGGACTGCACAGAGCACGCCGTGCTGTTCGCCTCCCTGATGCGCGCCCATGGCGTCCCCACCCGTCTGGTGGCCGGCATCTACCTGACCCGCGGCGGCCTGTGGGGCTACCACATGTGGAATTCCTACTGGAACGGCGACCGCTGGCGTCCCATCGATCCGGGCAACAACGTGTACGAGCCCGGATCCCTGTACGTCGCCCTCGGTCGCGGCGCGACCCGTTTTTCCGATCTTCGCGCCGACCTGGCGGGCTTCATCTACCGCACCTTCAGCGGCGTCTCGTTCGACCTGGTCGAGGCCTACAGCGAAGGCGACCGACTCGTGCTGGCGCGTCCCAGGCAACCGGGGAGCAGCGACCTGCCGGTCAGCGCCCTGTTCAACGCGATCGTACTCGCCGGGCGCGGCGACTACGACAACGCCCTGGAGGTGCTCGAGTCCGGAATCCCCTCGGGACGACGATCACTGCGCGTCCGCCTGATGCGCATCGAGCTGCTGGTCGGCGCCGGCCGCCACCTCGACGCTCTCGCCGAGATAGAAGAGCTGCGCGACGAGACGTCTTCCGAGGAGAACACCTACCTGCTCGACCGGCTCGAGCTGGAATCGCTGCTGACCAGCGGCCGCTTCGCCGAGGCCCGTGATTCGCTCGAGCGCCTCGAACGACATCTTCCTTTCGGATCACCGACGCTCGTCGTCTTTCGCTCGCGCCTGGAGCTCGCGACCGGCGACGAAGCGGCCGCGTTCGCCCTGCTGGACGCCTCGATCGAGGCCCACCCGGACGATCCCGCCCTCTTGACCGCCTTTGCCGAGGCCGCGGCCGAGGCCCCCGACCAGCCTTCTCCCGAGATCGTCTCTCGCGCCCTGGCGCTCGCCCGCCGCGCGGTCTTCCTCACTCTCGCGGCGGACCCGGACGCGCTCCACACCCTCTCCCGCGCGCTGCGCCTCTCCGGTCTCCACTGCGCCTCGGCTCGCGTCGCGGACCACGCCCTGATCCTCGCGCCGGACGACCGCGAGCTGCACCTCTTTCGTGAACGCCTCCTGTCCGATCGCCTCGGCGAGCCCGGTCGGTCCTCAGCTGTCCTTGAATAGATCCGGTATCTTCAGCTCTCCGGGCGTCTTGCCCCCGCTCTTCTCTCCCCCGCCCCCGGCACCGCCGGGCTTCTTGCCTCCGCTCTTCCTGCCGCCCGGCCTCCTGCCCTGCCCGGGCTTCTTCTCGTCCTCTATCTCGAGCGACAGCTCGCGGTTCTGCTCCGAGGGCGTGAAGACCATCTCCGCCCTCCTGCCCTCGATCTCCGCCGTCACCTTGACCGGCTCTCCCAGCCCCAGCTCCACCCGGCAGGGGGCGCTGGAGCAGACCTGCCCCATGCCCTCCACCATTATCCGCGCCCCCTCTGGATCGCTCTCGACCGCTATCTCGATCGTGCCGGGTTGCTCCTCCTCCGCGCCGGCGTCTTCCTGCCCGACCGCCGTCCTCTCTTCTTCCCCGTCCTCTGCCGCGGGTTGCTCGCGCGACGGCCTGTCCGGATCTCCCACCCCTGCCGCTGCCGTCCCCTGCTCGCCCTCTCCCGGCTCCTCCCTGCCGAAAAGCCCCGCCTGCCAGGCCGCGACTCCTCCGCCGCCCAGCAGCATCAGCACGACCGCCATGATCGCCGGCAGCTTCCAGCCGCGCCTCCCCGGCTCCGCGTAGGCCCTGGAGGGCGGAGCCCAGTCCATGGCCGTCCCGGAGCCGTCCTTGGCACGGTGCGACGCGAACCTGACCGTAGCCTCCCTTCCGGGGTGCTCGACCACGTAGTCCGCGTCCACCAGCGCGCGCTCCAGGTCCTCGCGCAGCTCGTTCATGTCCGCGTAGCGTTCCCGCTTGTCCTTGGCCATCGCCTTGTAGACGACGGCCCGCACCGACTCGGGAACGTCCGTCTCGGGAACCAGCTCCTCGATCGCCGGGATCGGCTCGAACATGTGCTGGGTCAGCACGGCCATGAACGAGTCGCCGTCGTATGGCACCCGCCCGGTGAACATCTCCATCATGATGCAGCCCAGCGCGTAGACGTCCACCCGGTGATCGAGCGCCTTGCCGGCCGCCTGCTCGGGTGACATATACTCGGGCGTGCCGAAGATCATGCCCGTCTTCGTCAGCCGTTTGCCCTCGCTGTCGCGGTCGGAGATCTTGGCGATTCCAAAATCGAGCACCTTGACGAAATCCTCGTCCCCGTCGCGCTCGACCACGAATACGTTCTCGGGCTTGAGGTCGCGGTGGACGATTCCCTTGTCGTGGGCCGCCTGTAGCGCGCGAGCGATCTGATCCACGATCGGGACCGCCCGGATCAGCGGCATCGGCTCGCCGCGCACCAGGTCGTCGAGCCCCCAACCCGAGAGAAGCTCCATCGCGAAAAAGACGTTCCCGTCGTCGAGCTGTCCGAAATCGGTGACGTCGACTATGTGGGGATGTCCGATCCTGCTGGCGGACCTGGCCTCCTGGCGGAACCTCTCGACCACCTCGGGCCGCTTGGAGAAGTCCTCGCGCAGCACCTTGAGCGCCACCCGCTTCTCTATCTCCACGTGCTCGGCGACGTAGACGACGCCCATACCCCCCTCGCCTAGACGCTCGATGATGCGGTACCTGCCGGCCACTATCTGGTCGAGATACGGATCGTGCTCCACCTCCTCCTCGAGCTCCTGGGCCCTCGCCTCCTGCGTACCGACCAGCCTCGCCCCGTCCTTGGGGCAGAACTGCGCCGCGCCTTCGTACTCCGATCCGCACTGTGGGCATTTCTTCATCGAGATCGGACCTGTCTCCGCTCGGACACGCTTGGAAAAATACCACCGCTTCTCATCGCGCACAACCAAACGGAGCACCAACCGGGCCCCCGAGCCTGCCGAAAGGAGGCGTTCGCCCCTCCCGGATCCTGCTTTGTTGTGGATTGACAACGAACGTTCGCTGAAGATACTTGGACTCTCCGACTGCCTAGGTAGCTCAGTCGGTAGAGCAGGGGACTGAAAATCCCCGTGTCGGCGGTTCGATTCCGTCCCTAGGCACCGCTTCCCGCCCGGCCTCAGAATCGATAGACGAACCCGGCGCTGAAGCCGCCCGTGTTGAGCAGCTCTCTTACGAAACGCAGCCCGTAGTCTCCAGAGACGCGCAGGCTCCAGTGGAATCCCGGTGGCGTGATCTGCGCTCCCCCGCTCAGCGATGCCGCGAAGTCGTGCCGCCAGCTCCCCGCCCTCTTGTCGAAGAAGATCGTCGGCCCGGCCGAGAGGTAGAAATCCAGCCAGCTCGCTATCTCGATCGGAACCTCCAGCCGCACCTCGATCGGAACCGAGTAGGTGTGCCCTCCGATCATCGCCCCGGCACTCACTCCCAGCTCGAGCCCGCGCGGAATCAGCACCAGCCCCCAGCTCAGACCCGGCCCGTACAGATCGGTCTTCGCGCTGGCAAGGTAGGAGAAATCCATCCCCGTCAGAAAACGCGGATCCTCTCTCTCTTTTTCCTCTGCGGACTCGCCGTCTTCCCCGCCCTCTTCACCGCCACCCGCGTAGGCAAGCCCACAAAACGCCAACAGCATCACGGCCGCCAGGATCGATATCGTTTCTCTCACCGCTCTCGTCCCGACTCTCTCGCAAGTCTCCTGTTTCACCGCCGCCTCCTGCCGGCCGCTCCCCGCCTCGCGCGGGCGCCGCCTCTCTTCTTGTCGATCTCGATTCCGTACTCGCCGGCCATCTCCTCGACCTTGTCCCGCAGCGCCGCGGCCCTCTCGAACTCGAGCGCCGCGGCCGCGATCATCATCTCCTCTCTCATCCCCTCGACCACGGACCGCGGATCCTCCTCGACTCTCCGCTCGTCCACTCGCCTCGAGACCGGAGAGTAGTCGGCGTTGGCCGAGCCCGGACCCACCTCGGAGACGGCCTTCTCGATCGTCTGCGGGGTTATCCCGTGCGTCTCGTTGTACCTCTGCTGGATCTCCCTGCGCCCGGAGGTGACTTCGATCGCCTCCTTCATCGCGTCCGTGATCCTGTCCGCGTACAGTATCACCTTCCCCTCCACGTTCCGTGCCGCTCTTCCCATCGTCTGGATCAGTGATCTCGCCGACCTGAGAAAGCCCTCCTTGTCCGCGTCCAGTATTCCGACCAGCGAGACCTCTGGAAGATCCAGCCCCTCTCGCAGCAGATTGATCCCGACCAGCACGTCGAAGGTTCCGCTCCTCAGCTCCCTGAGTATCTCCACACGCTCGAGGGTCTCCACGTCGCTGTGCATGTACCTGACCCTGATCCCCATCTCCTCGAAGTACTCTGTCAGCTCCTCGGCCATGCGCTTGGTCAGAGTGGTAACCAGCACGCGCTGGCCCCGCGCGACCCTGTCTCCGATCTCCGAGAGCAAATCGTCCACCTGCTCACCGGCCGCTCTCACCTCCACCACCGGATCCATCAGACCCGTGGGTCGAATCACCTGCTCCGCCACGCTACCCCGCGAGGCCTCGAGCTCGTACTCCGCCGGCGTAGCCGATACGTAGCAGACCTGACCCACCCTCGCCTGGAACTCCTCGAACTTCAGCGGCCTGTTGTCCCTGGCCGAAGGCAGGCGGAAACCGTAGTCGATCAGCGTCTGCTTGCGCGACATGTCCCCGCGGTACATCGACGATATCTGCGGAACCGTCTGGTGGCTCTCGTCGACGAAGGTCACGAAATCGTCTGGAAAATAGTCGAGCAGCACCGTGGGCGGCTCTCCCGCCTTCCTGCCGTCCAGGTGACGCGAGTAGTTCTCGATCCCCGGACAGTGACCCGTCTGTTCGAGAACCTCCAGATCGTACATCGTCCGCTCTTCGATCCGCTGCTTCTCGATCAGCTTCCCCTCTGCGTCGAGGCCAGCGATCCTCTCGCGGAGCTCTTCCTTGATCGTCTCCAGCGCCGAGGTCAGCTTGCGCTCCGGTGTCGCGTAGTGCGAGCCGGGAAAGAGAACCACCTTCTCCTGCTTGCCCAGCACCTCCCCGCGCAGAGGATCTATCTCGCTGATGCGGTCCACCTCGTCTCCCCAGAACTCGATCCGTACCGCTCTTTCGTCCTCGTAGATCGGAAAGACTTCCAGCGTGTCGCCCCGCACCCGGAACGTGCCCCTCGCGAAGTCCATGTCGTTCCTCGAGTACTGCACGTCCACCAGGCGCCGCATGAGCCGGTCCCTCCCCCAGTCCTGTCCCTCCTCCACCTCGGTCAGCATCTCGCGGTAGTCCTCGACCGCTCCGATCCCGTAGATGCACGAGACCGAGGCCACGATGATCACGTCCCGCCTGGTCAGAAGAGAGCGTGTCGCGGCGTGGCGCATCCTGTCGATCCGCTCGTTGATCGAGGCGTCCTTCTCGATGTAGGTGTTGCTCGAAGGCACGTAGGCCTCGGGCTGGTAGTAATCGTAGTAGCTCACGAAGTACTCGATCGCGTTGTGCGGAAACAGCGCCTTGAACTCGGAGTACAGCTGAGCGGCGAGCGTCTTGTTGTGGGCCAGCACGAGCGTCGGTCTCCCCAGCTCGGCCACCACCTTCGCCACGGTGAACGTCTTTCCCGATCCGGTGATCCCCAGCAGGACCTGGTTCGCTGAGCCGTCCCTGAATCCCCGCACCAGACGCTCGATGGCCGCCGGCTGGTCGCCGCGCGGCTCGAACGGAGAATGCAGCTCGAAACTCGCCTCCGACATCTCTCTGAAACCCCGGTTCTACTCTTCTGCGCCAGACTTTCCAGGCCGCCCCCGATTGTGGACGACCTTGGGAAAACGCCTGGACAAGCCTGTGCCCAGACGTTGACAACCGCTTTTGCTCGATTCCTCCACTCCCGCTCCACAGGTCGAGAACATCACCCTGTGAATCCGACTCGACCGAAAACACAGCTGTTTACACCGCTTGTCACCGACCCACAACTCCTTCTACTTCTGTGTTTTAAATTATGTAACATCTGGTTATAAGAAGAACCTGGGTTCACAAAGAAAGAAGGACGGGGCTCCCGATGGAACTGACGCTATCAAAACAATGCCTGACCACGGCGCTCTCCCGGACGGCGAGCATCGCCGATCGCAAAAGCTCGATGCAGATCTTGTCCAACGTTCTGATATCTGCTGAGGGCCCCAAACAAGTTCAGATAGCCGCGACCGATCTCAACCTCTCGGCCAGCGGCGTCTTGCCCGCGGAGGTGGTCAGCGGCGGGGCGATAACGCTCCCGGCAAAGACGCTGCACGCGATAGTGCGCAGCATGCCCGACGGCCCGATCTCGATCAACGTCGACGGAGAGAACGCCGGGATCAACGCCGGCAGGTCCAACTTCAAGCTGATCGGTCTTCCCGCCGAGGACTTCCCGCGGCTGCCCGACACCGTGGACGCGGAGTTCTTCGAGATCGAGGCGGAGACGATCGGCAGGATGATCGAGATGACGTCGTTCTCGATCAGCGGCGACGAGACGAGATCTCATCTCAACGGAGCCCTGTTCCAGGGCGACGGGAAGATGCTGCGGATGGTGACTACCGACGGGCACAGGCTCTCCAAGGTCGAGTTCAAGACAGAGGAGAGCGGCTTTTACAACTTCTCGCTGATCATTCCCAGCAAGGGCATCAGCGAGATCAGGCACCTGATCGAGGAGGGCAGCGGGCCGTTCTCGATCGCGACCCAGGAATCGTCGATGCTCGTCAGAAGAGAGGTCGTGGTGGATCGCGGAGAGGACGGCAAGGATGACGAGACCGCGGAGTTCCTGCTCGTATCCAAGCTGATCGACGCCGAGTTTCCGCCGTACGACCAGGTGATCCCCAAAGGACAGGATCGAATCGTGGTGGCCGATCGATCCGCGCTGCTGGAGGCGCTGCGCAGGGTGTCGGTCGTCTCGTCCGACAGGACGCTCGGGATAAAGTTCCAGCTCGGATCGGGATCGCTGGAGATCTCGAGCGACAACCCTTCCGTGGGCCAGGGCTCCGAGGTGGTCGACGTGGGTTACGACGGCGAGGAGCTCACGATCGGGTTCAACGCCAGGTACTTCATCGACGTGCTGAGCGTGCTGGACGACGGGGAGGTTCGCCTGGAGCTGGCCGGCAGCCTCGATCCGGCGGTGGTGCGCGACTCGTGCGAGAGCTTCGTCGGTGTGATCATGCCGATGCGCGTCTGATACTCGAATGGTCAATTCGAGAGTCCAGCTAGAAAAGCTGGTCGTCCACGACTTCAGGAACCTGGCCGCGGTGGAGATCGATCCGCACGGAGAGCTGAACGTCGTTCTCGGAGAGAACGGCATGGGCAAGACCAACCTGCTCGAGGCCGTCTACCTGCTGGGCGCGCTCAGATCCTTCAGGACGTCGTCGCGACGCGAGATGATACGTCGGGGCGCCGAGGCTGCGAGCGTCAGGGGCGTTTTCGGGCAGGCGAGCGCGGGAATGACCTGCGCGGTCTCGATCGGGCACGGCGGCAGGCAGGTGAGGATAGACGGCAAGAGCGAGAGCGTCGCGAAAGATCATTTCAACAGACTGCCGATGGTGCTCTTCCACCCGGGTAACATGAAGCTGGCGCAGGGCGGTCCGGCCGAGAGGAGGAGGTTTCTCGATCGTGCGCTGTACCAGGCCAGACCGTCCTACGCCGACGCGCATCAGATCTATCGCAGGGCATTGAGAAACCGCAACAGGCTGCTCAGGGAGCGACCCGAAGACCGCAGGTCGCAAAGACCTTTCGAGGCTCAGCTCGCCGAGAGCGGATCTCGTATCGTGGAGATGAGGCGCGAGCTCGTTGAGGGGATGGGGGAGCTCTACCGCGGAGCTTTCTCGAGGATGAGCGGGTCGGAGGAGGCTGGAGTGGAGTACAGACCGAGCCTCGCGGGATCGGCGCGGGATCTACGAGACGCGATCGAGGAGGGAAGGGCGGCGGACGAGCAGTGCGGATATACCAGGCTGGGTCCGCACGCGGACGAGCTCGAGCTCGCTGTGAACGGAAGATCGGCGAGGAAATACGCGTCCCAGGGACAGCAACGATCGGCGGTTCTGTCGCTGAAGGTGGCCGAGGCGGTGGAGCTTTCGAGGATCACGAAAAGAGTTCCTCTGCTGTTGCTGGACGATGTGTCATCGGAGCTGGACTCGGGCAGGAACAGGCGACTTTTCGAGCTGTTGACGGAGGTCGGAGCGCAGGTGTTCGTGACCACGACCGGAAAGGAGCACGTCGCGGTCGAGGGAGAGCGCAAGGTTTTCCAGCTGGCACGAGGAGAGGTCGAGGAGATTGGAGAAAGATAGGGGCGAGAGGAAGAGTCAGCGGGATCAGCCGCCGCGCTTTCGTTTCTTCTCGAGACTGGCCTTGAGGATCCGTTCCCGATCGGGGACGATTTCGACGATTTTCTTGTGGTATCCGGGCGCGTTGATGGTGACCTCTACCGGCTCCGGGCTCCCCGGGACGACGATCGGACGATCGGTGATCGGGCGACCGTCCAGGCTGATGATCGCGTCGCGAGGCTTGACGTCCACCCAGATCGTGACCCGCTCGGGGACGGCGGAAGCCGAATCGCCGGGAGCGGCGGCACTCTGGGTTTCGTGACCGGGAGCGTCCTGCTCGGAGCGATCCGCCGAGTCGGGCTGGACCAGGCGCCGCAGGTTGGGGTCTCCCTTGGGCTCGACCTCGAGAGGATCTCCGTGGAAGAAGAAGTAGTAGAAAGAGGCTCCGATCGCCAGCAGGACCAGCGCGGCCAGGGGTGATAAGGGAGGCAGGTATCTCTTTCGCGGCGCGGCGCGCGCGCCCGGGACGTTGCCGGTGGAGGCCTTGTGGATTTCGAGCGCGCTGGCCGGGCGGGAAGGGCTCGAGATACCGGAGGGATGATCCAGATTGGCGGAAGGCGGAGGAGCCAGGGAAGGCATTCCGACACGCGTCTTGCATCGTCTCGCCGCGTCGGGGATCCGTCCGACCGCGGCGGCGGTCAGGTTGGAGATGAACTCGTCGGTGTCGTAGAAGCGGTCGTCCGGGTTCTTGGCCAGAGCGATCAGGATCATGCGCTCCATCGGCTCGGATATCTCGGGATTGACCGCGGTGGGCCGAGGGACAGGGTTCGAGACGGTCGCGACCAGGATGTCATGGGGCGTCGCGCCGTCGAACGGCCTGCGTCCGCAGAGGCAATCGTATAGCAGGACGCCGACCGAGAAGATGTCGGCCCTGGCGTCGATCTCGGCATGGCCGCTGACGGCCTCGGGAGCCATGTAGCCCGGGGTGCCCAGCGCGATGCCCTGGCGGGTGACCAGTCTGTCGCCATCGTCGCGAACAGTCGCGGATCTGGTCCCGGCCAGGATCTTGGCGATCCCGAAATCGAGGATCTTGACCGACTCGCGAGAATCGTCGTCGCGAGACAGGAAGATGTTTTCGGGCTTGAGGTCACGATGGACGACTCCCTTGCGATGCGCGCTGCCCAGACCGCTGAGGATCTGGTCTGCGATCTCGACGACCTCGCGCTCGCCGAGCTTGTGGCGATGGTCGAGGCGCTCGGCGAGCGATTCGCCGGAGAGGAGCTCCATGACGAAGAACGGACGGCGGTCCGGCGTCAGACCGAAGTCGGTGACCTCGACGATGTTGCGGTGGCGGATTCCGGCGGCCGAGCGGGCCTCGGCCTCGAAACGGGCTATCATCTGCGGATCCTCGGCCTCGGTGGGATGCAGCACCTTGATCGCGACGGGAACGTGCAGGTTGGCGTGCTCGGCCTCGTAGACGGCACCCATTCCGCCTTCGCCGACAAGGTAGCGAATGCGGTACTTGCCCTCGAGGACGTCCCCTTCGCCGATTTCGACAGCCACGGCGATATTCTATACCAGCATCGAGCCGGCGGGCCAGTTCGTGTCAGGAACCCGAATCCGAAAAAGAGGAGTCGGTCTCGGGCGCGGGTGCTGCGAGGGACTCGAGCGAGACGCGGATCGTCTGCTCGTGGTCGGGCACGATTTTCTCGATTTGAGAACGATAACCTGGAGCGCTGAACTGCAGGACCGCGGCGCGGTCGCTTTTCTCCACCACCAGCGGTCGGGTCTCGATCTCCTCGCCGTTGAGCACGATGCGGGTGCCCAGCGGCTTGACGTCCAGCCAGACGGTGACTGTCTCCCGCGGGGCCTGGGGTCCGACGGCGGGGACGTCGCCCCGGGATGGTGAGCCGGCCGCGGCTTCGACCTCGTCGCGCGAGAAGAGCCAGGCGAGGACGGCGACAGTCGCCAGCGCGAGCAGGACCGCGCCGGCCAGGACCATGGCCAGCCGCGGCGGAGAGAATCTCCCGCTCGGTGAAGTGGTCTCGGCGGTCCGGGGCTGTTGACCGGCAGAAGGACGATCGACCGAAACCGAAGCTCTCTCGGGATCGTCTTCGGGCTCGTTGTCGACGCCTTCCACCCCCATGGTGTTGATCGCCTCCTGGTCTCCGCGTGCGGCCGACCAGCTGCGACGGGGCAAGCCGGGAGGAACGACGGACGGCAGTCCGGTCTCGGTCTTGCAGGGACGGGCGGCGTCCGGGATCCGTCCGACCGCGGCCGCGGTCAGGTGGCGGAGGAACTCCTCGGCCGTCTGGAAGCGCTCGGAGGGTTTTTTGGCCAGGGCGGTCAGGGCCAGTCTCTCCATCGCCTCCGAGATGCCGGGCTTGACCAGGGTCGGTCGCGGAACCGGCGAGCGCAGGGTGTTTTTCAGTATTTCGTGGACGGTCTCGCCGCGAAAGGGAAGCCGACCGGTCAGCATTTCGTAAACGAGGACGCCGACAGAGAACAGGTCGGAGCGCGCGTCGACGTCCAGCTTTCCGGTCGAGGACTCGGGCGCCAGGTAGCCCGGGGTTCCGAGGACCATGCCGCGCTGGGTCAGGCGGCGGCCGCGCTCGTCGGTCGCCGCGAGCTGCTCGTGCTCGCCGGTCGTGAGCCTGCTCGGAGCCTGCGGCGTGGGACCGCCGACGATCTTGGCCACGCCGAAGTCGAGCAGCTTGACCCGCAGACCGCCGGTCTCGGCACTGTGCAAGAAGACGTTCTCCGGCTTGAGGTCGCGGTGCACGATGCCCTTGCGATGAGCGCTGGCCAAGCCGCCGAGCATCTGGTCGGTGATATCCACGACCTCGCGTTCCTCCAGGCTGCCGACCCTCTCGAGGCGGTCGGCGAGGGACTCCCCGGAGAGCAGCTCCATGACGAAGAAGGGACGGCGATCGGGAGTCAGACCGAAGTCGGTGACGTCGACGACGTTGGGGTGACGGATCCCGGCCGAGGAGCGGGCCTCGACGCGGAAGCGGTCGATCATGTTGGGAACGTCGACATCGGAGGGGTGCAGCACCTTGATCGCGACGCTGACTCCCAGCGAGAGATGCTCCGCCTCGTAGACCACCCCCATCCCCCCCTCGCCGATCACCCCGGCCAGCTCGTACTTGTCCTCGAGGACGGTGCCGGCGGAGTAGCGCTTGACCGGAATCCGCTTCTCTCCGCTGCGCTGGTGGAGGCGGACGGAGTAGACACCGCGAGAGGCGCTCTTGTCGGAATCGCTCATCGTCTCGCCTCCACCGGGCTACTCGGCGGCGTTGATCGTGGTCAGGAACTCGAGGCGAAGCGCCTGATCATCGTCGAGAGCACCGGCGTAGGCTGAAGTGATCGCCCGGCTGCCGGGCTTGCGCACGCCCCGGATGATCATGCAGAGTTGCTCGGCGTCCAGCACGCAGCCGGCACCCTTGGCGCCCAGGTGCGTGACCAGCGCCTCGACGACGAGAGCGGCGATCTCCTCTTGGAGGATCAGGCGATGGGCGAAGCAGTCCAGCAGCCGGTTGAGCTTGGAGAAACCGATCAGGCGCTCGCCGGGAAGATAGGCGATGTGTCCGATGCCGTGAAAGGGCAGCAGGTGATGCGGACAGATCGAGTGGAAGTACAGATCGCGGACGATCACCATTCCCTGGTCTTTACCAACCGGGGAGCCGCCAGAGAGGATATCGGCCGGCCCCCATTCGTAACCGTCGAGCAGATCGTCGATCCACATCCGGCTGCAGCGGACCGGAGTGTCGAGCAGCTCGGGGTAGCGTCCGGGAGACAGATCGACGGCGCGCAGCAGGTCCTCGAAGGACTTGGCGAGCTTGGCGCTCTTCTCGTCGTGCTCGCTCATCTCAAACTGGAACCACAGCTTCGATCTCGGGGAACTCCTGCTTGAGCACGCGCAGCACGCCCATCTGCAGGGTCATCGTCGCCATCGGGCAGCCGTCGCAGGCTCCCCGGAGCTTGACCTTGACGGTCTTGCCGTCCAGCTCGATGAAATCGATGTCGCCGCCGTCCTGCTGCAGGGCGGGCCGGATTCTGTTTTCTATCAGATCGCGGATCTTTTTTTCCATCTCGATTGCTCCGTTTCAGCTGGAGCAGTCAGAGATAGGCGAACAGCTGGGCGGCTGTCAAGGAGCGGGGCGAGGATCCGGATCGGCGGCGGGGCGGATCAGCCCTTGATCGCTTTTTCCAGAGAGGGCAGCGCTCCTTTGATTATCGACTCGTCCATGCAGTAGGCGACGCGGAAGTGACCCGGCTTGCCGAACCCCGAGCCGGGCACTGCCAGCACGCGCATCTTCTTGAGCTCGTTGATGAAGGCCACGTCGTCGCCTCCGGGCGCCTTGGGGAACATGTAGAACGCGCCGCCGGGATAGGGAACCTCGTAACCCATGCGGGTCAGCTCGCCGTAGAGCAGGTCCCGCTTGGAGCGGTACCAGTCGAGGTCGATCGTGACGTCCTGGAGCTGGGTCACGACGCGCTGCATCAGCGCCGGGGCGTTGACGTAGCCGAGCGTGCGGTTGGTGAACGCGGTGGCCGCGGCCAGCGCCTGCCAGTTCTCGCACTTGGGCGAGATCGCCAGAAAACCGATTCGCTCTCCGGGCAGACCCAGGTCCTTGGAATGGCTGGTGGCCATCAGCGACCACTCGTAGGCCTCGAAGACGCTGGGGCAGCGGTCGATGTCGTAAATGAGCTTGCGGTAGGGAGCGTCGTCGAGCAGGAAGATCGGGCGAGCCCTGCCCCGCGAGCGATCGCGCAGCATCTCTCCCAGCTCGTTCAGCGTCTCCTGGGGGTAGACGACCCCGGTCGGGTTGTTCGGGTTGTCGATCAGGATCACGCGCGTCTTGTCGGTGATCGCCTCGGAGATCGTGTCCAGATCGAGGTTGAAGTCGTCGGAAGCGTTCACCGGGACCATCTCTCCGCCATGATTCTCGATGTAGAACCTGTACTCGACGAAGAACGGCGCGATCACGATCACCTCTTCGCCGGGATCGAGCACCGCCTTGAGCAGAGCGTTCATCGCGCCGCCGGCGCCGACGGTCATCACGACCTGATCCGCGACGAAGTCCAGCCCGTACTCGCTGGCGAGAGAGCGCGCGACCGCCTCGCGTGTCTCCTTGAAGCCGATGTTGGCCATGTACTTGTGCTGGCCCGGGCTCTCGTCGGCGATCAACTTCCTGATTGAGTCATTGAACTCCGGAGGAGGCTCCAGATCGGGGTTGCCGAGGGTCAGGTCGTAGACCGGCTCGCCCGAGCCGTCCGCCTTCAGCTGTGCTCCCTCCTCGAACAGCTTGCGAATCCACGATCCCTTCTCCAGGTAGGCGGCGATTCTCTTCGAAATAGGCATTTTCTCCTCCAGCGCTGGTCGGTGTCGGCGGACAGCACGCGCACCGCGAGGTCCGATTTGCTCGTGGCAGAGGCGGGCGCGGTCGCTTTCACACGGTCCGAATAGCAGATGGACCCCGGCGCGGCAAGGGCGGAGAAGACGAGCGAGCCCTCGATCCGAGCCGGGAGATGTTCCGGTTGTGCGCAGGGCGTCCGACGTGGGACAATCGCGACGCTGAGAGAAACGAGAGGACGGGGAGGAAACGATGCGCGCCCGGGAGGCGTTCTGGTGTCTGGTCGCGATGCTGGCGGTGCTGGCCGCTCCGGTCGTGTCTCTCGCCGCAGGGGAAGCATCGCAAGACGAGAGAAAGGGGCCGCTCACGGTCGATCCCTCGCTTGTGATCGTGCTGCCGCCGATCGGAGCCGGGGCCGCGGTCGAGATTGTGACCTCCGGGCTGGAGGGGGTCTGCGGCGACGCCGGCTACGGAATCCTGCGGCCGGCCCCCAGGGTGGAGCGCCCGGGCGCCGACGCCGGCTCGCGCGAGATCGCCGAGTTCGGCCGGGGTCAGGGCGCCGGTCTGGTCGTCTCCGTGCAGATGAGCGAGGTGGGCCCCGAGAGCGAGATCGCGGTGCGTGTCGTTTCAACTTACGGAGGGCGCTCACTGCGCTCCCTGAGGATGGCGACCGCGGCCAGCGCCGCGGCCCAGGCACGATCCGAGCTGCGCGAGCTGCTTCCGCCGGCCCCGGCCAGCAGGGATCTGGTCGTGGCGCTGCCCGACGAGCGGCCGATCGAGGCTGCGGAGCGCGGAGACGAGCCGGCTCCCTACTCGTACGGCGGCGCGCCGATTCCCGACTCGCCGTACGAGCGGCCGATCCGTCCGGGGAAGGCGCCGCCCCCTCCGGTCGCGCCGCCCCCGCGCCCGCGAGGCGCGGTCGTGCCGGCGCCGCCGATGGGGCTCGGGAGGATCATCGGCAGCGGAGGCGCGGCGCTCGGTGTCCAGGCGGGAACCGGGCTGATCACGTCGGTTTTCTGGGGTATCTCCGCGTTGGATGGGAATGCGTGGCCCGCGCTGCAGACCTTCTACGTGTATTCGGTGATCGCGCCCGCCATCTCCGGCACGGTGGCCTGGGCGGTGGCGCGCAGGAGCCGCCACTACCGGATCTCGTACGCCGCGATGCTGGGCGGTTCCTACATCGGATCCCTGGTCGGAGCGGTCACGATCACCCTGGCCCGGGAGTACGGGAGATGGAGCAGCTGCGAGGACCGCCTCCTGTGGTATGCGGCCGCGGCCTGGCTGCCGGCGATCGGATCCGCGGCGGCATACGGGATCGGGCGAGAGCCGCTCGTCGAGCCGAGCGGCGAGGGCGAAGCGGGGCTGGTCGCCGCGCGGCGATCGCCGCTCGAGTGGTCGCCGCCCGGACCGACGGTGATCGCGCCGATGGAGGGCGGGCCTCCGCTGGCCGGGCTGCGCCTCGGGGCGCTGGTCTTCTGAGCGAGCCGAGGCGCAGCGCGCTCAGCGATCCGCGAGCAGCTCTGAGACGGCGGCGGCGAGATTGTCCTTTGGCCAGTAGCCGCTGTGAGCGGCCGCGATCGCGCCGTCCGGTCCGACCAGGTAGAGAGTGGGCAGCGACGAGACGCGGTAGGCGTCGGCCACCGCGCCGCTCCGATCCACGACCAGCGGGTAGCGCACGCCGCGACCGTCGGCGAAGCTCTCGATCTCGGCCACGGACTCCCCGCCGCAGGCCACGCCGACCACCTCGACGCCGCGCGGCTTCATCCGGCGCCACAGCGCGGTCAGGTCCTCCATCTGCTTCATGCAAGGAGGACAGGTGGTCGACCAGAAGTCCAGCACCGCGACGCGGCCCTCAAGCTCGTCCAGGGAGAGATTCTGCCCCGAGCCGTCCGCCAGCGGCAGCGTCCAGTCGGGAGCCTCGGATCCGACGGGGAGGAGATCCTCGCCCAGGGCGTTCCAGATCAGCCACAGCGCCAGCACGACGCCGATCGCGATGACCAGGCGCCGCGCGATCGCCTGCGAGCGGGAGGGCGGGTACCCTTCGTCTTGCTGCGAGCTCATTTGGAAGAACCTTCCTCCCTGGAGCCGGGATCCCCGGCCACCGGAAGCGAGATCACGAACGACGCGCCCCCGGTAGCCTTCTCGTCGAGCTGGATGCGACCACCGTGCTCGAGGACGATCTTCTTTGAGATCGAGAGGCCCAGCCCGGTTCCGGAGCTCTTGGTGGTGAAGTAGGGATCGAAGATCGACTGGTGATGCGCGGGAGTGATTCCCGGACCGTTGTCCGCGATGCGAACCGAGACCTCGCGCTGGCGCTTGCCGCCGGACAGCTCGGTGGATATCTCGATCCGGGCCTCCTTCACGCTCGCTTCGGAGAGCGCCTCGGCCGCGTTGCGCACCAGGTTGTCGATCACGCGCTTCATCAGCATCGCGTCGATCCGGACCGGGATCCTGCGCTCGGAAATATTCCACTCCAGCTCGATGTCGTCCCTCTCTCCCAGGTGTCCGAGCGATCCGGCGCACTCCTGGAGGAACGAGCGCAGGTCGACCACGACGGGCTCCACCTGCGGCAGCCGGGCGAAGGCCGAGAAGTCCGAGGTCAGGCGCCGCAGGGTCGCGACCTCCTCCTCGATGATCTCGGTCGACTGCTCGAGCAGGCGGGCGAAGGCCGGATCGTCGCCGCCGTATTTCTCGCGGAGCTGCTGGGCGGCCAGGTGGATCGGCGTCAGCGGGTTCTTGATCTCGTGGGCCAGCCTGCGCGCCATCTCCTGCCAGGCGGATATCTTCTGCAGATACTCGATCCGAGAGCGGTTCAGCGCCAGCTCGGCGACCATGCGGTTGAACGAGGCGATCAGGATCCCCAGCTCGTCGTGGGGGCCGGTCTGCACGCGCAAGGAGAGGTTGCCGTCCGCGACCTCGCGAGTGGCGCGGCTGAGGCGCCGGATACGTCGCATCAGCCTTCGCGTCCAGACGATGCCCAGCGAGGTGCTGACCGCGACCACGGCGCCGAGCATCACCACGTATACCAGGATGAACGCCCGGCTGAGGTAGGCGGGCGGCGCTTTCACCAGCGCTTGGTAGGTGGCCACGTCGTCGGCGGTGCGCTCGAAGGCGCTGATGATCGAGTCATCGACCGCGAAAACGGCCTCCAGCGAGTGGTAGGGTCCCAGCTCGATCCCGGCCCGGCGGGAGGTGGTGCGCACCGGCTTGGGTTGGGGAGCTCCGGTCGACTGGACGACCACCGAGCGTCCCTCGCGGCTCTCGAGCCGCACGCTGCGCAGCGACTGATCGCCCTCGACGATCTCCTCCAGCACCGCCCGAACGCGGTCCTCCTCTCCCGAGGCGACGGCCTCGGAAAGGGAGCGCGAGTCGACCAAGTGCTCGAAGCGGACCTTCTGCCCGTGCTTGAGAGAGGCGACGTAGGCGCGGTAGGTGTCGAGGCTGCGCCGCATCTGGGCGGCGATCTCCTCGTTGATCCCGAGCCCGAGCGAGCTGTCGACCGCCTCGGCCACCAGGTAGATCGAGACGCCGAGCGGGACCAGCGCCGTGGCCAGCAGCGTGATGATGATCTTTACGTCCAGCCTGCGGCTCATGTTCTGAATTCGCTCATGGCGAGCCCAGCTCGAACCATTGCGAGACAAAGGCGATTTTCTTGTCGGCCTCGCCGATCTCCCGATCCACGAAAAACCCCACGAAAGATCCGAAGAAGTTGCTCCGCGACTCGGTGCCGCCCGGTCCGTCCGAGGGGCGCGAGAGCCAGCGGCGGATGTTATCGAGCATCTCCTCGGAGACCGGGTTGGCCTCGATCACCGCGCGCACCCGGTAGACGCCCGGCTCCAGATCCTCGATCGAGGCGACCGGCGTCTTCCAGAGGACTCCGGCGATGCCGACCGCGTCGTCCACGCTCTCGACGCGCGTGCTGCGCCTGCCCTTGCGATCCTCGAACGTGACCAGGAAGCGTTCTTCCCAGAGGCTGTAGACGATCTCTATGTTGCGCGCCCAGAAGGTGACGGGCTTGCGCTTGTCCTGCTTCTCGAGCCCGATTCGGATAGAGAGCCGCGTCGGCAGGCCGGATTTCATCTTCTTGCGCACTTTGTTGGTGAAGACGTCGCGGAAGCCGGAGGTGACCCGCAGCTCGCCGTGATCGATGCTGATCCCGACCCGGCGCAGCGGGCGCTTCGCCTCGGCCGGGATCGGGGCGAGCAGAGCGGCGGCGAGCGTGGCAATCGCCAGCTGCGCCGCGCAGACGGTGAGGCGTCGGTTCATTTCGCCGTCTCTTCCCCCACGTTGGGAATCAGCCTGAACAGGTTGGCCAGCGAGAAGACCAGCACGCCGAACTCGGTGTCGACGCGAATCCCGAGATCGGCGGTCAAATCCATCGGAATCGCGCGAAAGCCCGAGTACCCCTCGGGATCGATGCGCAGGTCGCGGCGGGACGCCAGGGCGAAGGCCCCGATCCCGACGAAGCCGTCGACGCCGTAGATCCAGCGATGGCCGCGGTAGAACGGAATCGAGTATTCCAGGTTGAGGCTGCCGGCCAGGTCCTCGTAGCGCATCTCCTCGATCGAGGTGTCGAGCAGCGAGGAGTGCAGGTGCGCGAAGTTTAGACCCAGCACTCGCGAGGGGACGAATGCGGAGAAGTCTCCGACGAAGAACTGGTCGAAGAAGGGGGCCTCGCCCATCACCAGCCCCAGGAAGATGCCGAGCCTGATCGAGTGCCGCTTGCGCAGGGGGAACCAGGTGTCGTGGGCCAGCACGAACTTGGAGAACTCGTAGTCCGAGCCCAGGATCTCGGTTCCCAGCTCGACCGAGAAGTCGGTGCGGGAGCCCTCGGTGGGCAGCACCGGGTGGTCGCGCGTGTCGCGCACGCCGCCGAGCGTCAGGCTCGAGACATCGGAGTGACCGGGCAGCACGTGTCCGAAGTCGATCGGGCGCCGCTCCCCGAACGAGTAGTGCGATCCCGCGACCGGAACGTCGGCGCGGACGTTGTCGTAGCGGTAGTCCGCGGTCAGGAAGTACTCGTCGAGCAGGTGGTAGCCGGTGCCGAGCCGCAGCATCGCGCGGTCGTAGGTGACCACCGCGTAGGGATCCCGCGAGCCGCCGTCGCTGACCACCTGCACTCTCTCGTGGCCGAAGAAGTCGCGGGCGTTTACGAACTGGCCGGAGAGGCGCAGCCCCACGTCCGAGTCGAGGAAGTGGTCGTCGGCCAGCTCCAGCCGGTAGCCCCACTGCCTCTTCGAGGCCACGGCCGAGGCTCCGGCCCGCACGCTCGAGCCCAGCAGCGATCGCTCCTGGACTCCCACCGCGCCGTAGGGCGTGATCTCGGAGAAGCCGGCCACGAGATCCTTTACGATGATCGTGTTCCTCTCCTCGACCCGCACCACCAGCTTGACCCAGCCGCGCCGCGATCCCTTCTTGAGGCGCAGGCTCACGCCGTGGAACAGGCCGGTCGCCAGCAGCCGGTACCTGGCGCGCTCCAGCCGCGGATCGTCGGCGGAGAAGACCTCGCCGGGGCGCAGCGCGATGTGGTGCAGGACCACCTGGCGCAGGGTCTTGCGGTTGCCTTTTACGACTATCTTTTCCAGCACGTAGCTGGGGCCGGCGATCTCCTCTCCCCGCTCTTCTCCTTCGAACTCGCCGCCGTGGAAGACCGGCTCGGCGGGCTCCTCCATCCAGGTCACCGCCGGCGGAACGATTTCGGCCGCCGGGACCGGCTCTTCTCCAGGCGTTTCCTCCTCGCCCTGGGCGGCGGCGATCGCCGGAGCGGCCAGCAGCGCCAGCAGCGGAGAAAAGGCGAGGAACGGCGCGGAAACCGAATCTGGACGTCGCGCGATCATGTCACCCGGCTCTCCTTCTCAGAGCTCGCTCCCAGCCGGCCGCCCAGCCCGGCCGCCGCCGCGCAGGGGAGCGCCATCAGCGCGGCGACCAGCGCGGCGTCCGAGCTGAGCGCCGTCCCGACCGCCGCCAAGAATGCGAGCACGCAGAGGGCGGCCAGCGCCGACTCGGCGACTCGGCGCAGGCGCGACATCCGAGAGGTTATCATCCCGCCGATCGCGAACGCGGCGAGCAGCACGCCCAGCGCGGTCGCGGCCAGCCCCGGAGCCCGCGATCCGATCTCGCCCAGCGAGCCCCCGTCGATCCGTCTGCCCAAGAGCAGCACCACCACCGCGAGCAGCGCGGCGAACGACAGCGCGGTCGCGCCCAGGATCACCAGCGCGCCGAGCGCCGTCCAGCGCCAGCGAAAGCCGCGCCGAAGCGGGATCAGCGTTCGCGGTTGCGCGCGGACCATCCCCGTGGACACCGAGAGCACCGCCCCGCACTTGCGGCAGTACTGGTTGCTGGGCGGGTTGGGTGTCCCGCACTTGCGACAGGGCTCCACGGCTCCTCCTGGCCCGGCGACGACCGATCTTCGACGAATTCGAAGATATCCTCAACTCGGCGGGGCTTGCAACCGAATCGGAGCTTCGGAGTCGAAGCGGATTCCGGTCGACGATCCCGGTTGCAGTCCCCGTGCCTGGCAATATGATTGGAGGCCGAAGCCGAAACGGGCGAGGAGGTTCCAGATGAAGCGGCGCTGGTTCCCGCGAGGTTCGATCCTTTGGCCGGCGGCGGTGGTCGCGACGGTGGCCGGCTGCGCGATGTTCGGGGGCGGAACGCAGTACGTCTCGATCCTCGGCGGCGGCGCGGAGCGGATGCAGATCCGCGTCGCGGACGCGCCTCGGGGGCTCTGCCCCGGCCGGGAGTACCAGCTCGAGATCCGGGTCTTCACCGACGACGGCGAGGAGCTGGTCAGCTGGAAACGGCCGCCGGAGGGAGGATCTCCGGACAAGTCCGGCCACATCGACTTTTCGGAGTTCCAGTTCCGCGTTCAAGGAGGCAGCGTCGACGACAACGGCGTGCTGCACACCGCGAAGGACGCCCTGGAGGCCGCCGGGCGGGGCTACTCGGTCGCCGCCGCGGTGCGGGACGACACCGCCGTCAACGCCAGCGTCGAGTACCCGCTCCTGCTCGGCTGCGAGAGCGTCGCCGATCTGCGCGGGGAGCCGGGCGTGCCGGGAGCCGAGGGCAGCCCGGGAAACCCGCCCGGAGCCGACGCCGGCGGGACGCCGCACGGCGGCACCGGCCAGGACGGCGGGTTCGGCGGCAACGGCGCCGAGGTCGAGGTCGCCTCGGCGATGGTCAGGATGCAGCTCCACCCGACCGCGGTGCTGGTACGCGTCAGGCCCGAAGGCGCGGATGCGAGGCACTATCTGCTCGACCCCACCTCGTCCGAGGGTTTCGTCGTGGACTGCCGCGGCGGCGTGGGCGGCCCGGGCGGAGCCGGCGGTCCCGGAGCCGAGGGCGGCCCGGGCGGAGCCGGCGGCCCGGGCGGCGACGGCGGCGACGGCGGGGTGATCAGCGGCCTGTACGACGCGGGTCAGCCGCTGCTGCAGAGCTTCGTCGAGTACCGCTTCCAGGGCGGCGAGGGCGGTCCGGGCGGCGAGGGCGGTCCGCCGGGGGGGCGCGACGGCGAGGGCCGGCCGATGCTGCCCGGCGAGCGAGGGCCGCAAGGAGAGCCGGGAGAGGACGGCCCGATTCCGGACCTGCGGCCAGAGGTGGGGGAGAACATCTTCGGCGAGCTGCCCGAGGGCGTCTGGCTGCTCACCGATCCGTGGGTCCCGCCGCCGCCGCCGGGAGGCGCGAGCTAGCCGGGGGCACGCCGGAGGCAGGCGATGCAGACCATCGGTCCATACTCGGTGATCCACCCGATCGGATCCGGTGGGATGGCCGAGGTGTTCCTCGCCCGGGCCAGGGGCGCTCAGGGCACCGAGAAGCAGCTCGTCATCAAGAAGATCCACCCCGTGCTGGCGAACGATCCACGCTTCGTGGAGATGTTCGTCGACGAGGCCCGGGTGGCGATCCGCCTCAACCACACGAACATAGTCCAGGTCTATTCCTTCGAGCAGTTCGAGGACGCTTTCGTGCTCGCGATGGAGTACGTCGACGGAGCGGACTTGCGTAACCTGGTCCGCTCGGCGAGCCGCGAGGAAAGAGCGATGCCCCACGGGTTCGCGGCCTACGTCGCTCAGGAGGTGGCCAAGGGTCTCGACTACGCCCATTCCAGGCGCGACGACCGCGGGGTGCCGCTCGACATAGTCCACCGCGACATCTCGCCGCACAACGTGCTGATCTCGCGCGACGGAGCGGTCAAGATCGCGGATTTCGGAATCGCGCGGGCCCGCTGGCTGCAACGCGACGCCGACGGAGCGGTGGAGGGCAAGGTGGCCTACATGGCGCCGGAGCAGGCCGAGGGACGCCTCGTCGATCGGAGGGCGGACATCTACTCGCTGGGCGCGGTCCTGCACGAGCTGCTGGTGGGACGGCCGCTGGTCCCGGATCTGCCCGGCGAGGATCGGCTGGCGCTGGTGCGCGCGGGCCGCCACCCCACGCCGCGCCAGGTGGACGAGGACGTTCCGGCCGAGCTGGACGCCGTGGTGCGGCGCGCGGTCTCGCTGCGGCCCGAGGATCGTTTCTCCTCGGCGCGGGAGATGGCCCGATCGCTGCGCGCCTACCTGCACTCCCAGCCCGAGATCTACGACGCGCAGACGTTCGAGGAGTGGATCGGCGAGCTGCTGCCCGCCGCCCTCGGGCCGGACACGGACGAGCCGCGGGAGGCCTCGCCCGATCTCGGCGCCACCGCCCGCCGCCGGCCGGCGGCTCGATTCGGCGAGACAGTCGAGGAGGAACGGCGCGCCGTGGTGGCGGTCACCGCGAAGATCGATCCTCGCGCTCGAGCGGCGCGAGACGGCGCCGGGCGGGAGCTGCGGCGGCTGGTGGGCGAGCTGGCCTACAAGGTGAACGGCGTGCACCGCGGCTGGAGCGGCGGGCACAGGATTTTCCTGGGCTTGCCCCGCTCGACGCCGGAGGATGCGATGCGGGCCCTGCGCGCCGCGCACGATCTCGTCGACCTGGTGAGGGCGTTCGGCCGCGACCGCGGCGGAGAGATCGAGGCTCGCGTCGCGGTCAACCGCGGAGCCGCGCGCTGCCGAACCGCGGGGCCGGACCGGCAGCAGGGGCTGGAGCTCGATCCCGAGCCGGAGCTGCTCGAGCAGTCCGAGTTGCTGCTCGAGCGGGCCGCGCCGGGCGAGGTTATCGCCGGAGGCGGCGTCTACCGCCTGGCCCGCCGCGACTACAACTTCGACGGCCCTCTCGGCTCGGCGGACGGAGAGCCGCATCGAACGTCGGGAGCGGCAGGGATCAAGGGCTACCGGGTCCGCTCGGCCAAGAGCCGCTCGGAGCGCGCCGAGCAGAGCGACGAGCGGGGCTCCTTCTTCGGTCGCCGCGACGAGCTGCGCCAGTTGAGGCGCGCCTACCGCCAGGCGAGGGACGGCCGGGTCGCGCTGATGCGGGTCAGCGGCGAGAAGGGGATCGGCAAGACGAGGCTGGCCGTCAGGCTGCTGGAGGAGCTGCCCGAAGACCGGATCGGGCTGGTGCGGGTCGATGCGCTGTTCGCCGAGCGCGAGAGCCCGTTGACCGCGGCCGCCGCTGCGGTGCGTGCGGTGCTGCACCAGCGCGAGGAGGGCGGCGCGCCGCGGGAGCTGACCGACGGGCTGGCGCCGTTGCTCGACTCCGCGCCGAGCTACCTGGAAAGGCAGCTGCGGTTCTTCGCCGGGATTCTCGCCGATCCAGTCCGCGCCTGGGCCGCCGCCGCGGGGCGCCAGCGCCTCTTGGTGCGGCGGATGGCGTACGGCCTCGGCGTGCTGCTGGCCCGCGCCGCCGGCGACCGGACTCTGGTCCTGCTGCTGGACAACGCTCACTGGGTGGACGGGCAGAGCGCCGAGGTCTTCGCCGAGCTGGCCGATCACGCCGAGCGGGCGCCGGTGCTGGTGCTGCTGGTGGGAGAGCCGATCGCCTTCGGCGCGCGCGGGCTGCGGCGCGTGCGGGAGCTGCGGCTCGGCGAGCTGGGCGACGAGGAGATGCGCGCTCTGATCGCGGAACGGCTCGGGGAGAGGTCGGAGCTGGGGCCGGTGACCGAGCGCATCGCGGTGCGCGCCCAGGGCAACCCGTTCTTCGCCGCCGAGATCATCGACTCGCTGATCGAGCGCGAGATCCTGGTCCCGGACGAGCAGGGCGAGGGAAGGCGCTACCGCCAGGCCCGCTCCGGAGCGATTCGCTTGCCGACCACGATGGAAGGCATCGCGCTGGAGCAGGTCGACGCGCTGGCGCCCGGTCCGAGAGCTGCGCTGCGCGCGGCCTCGGCGGTGGGGACCGGCTTTTCGGCGAGGACCGTCTCGGAGCTGATCGGCCGCGACGCCACCGGCGAGGTGGAGCTGCTCGAACGGCGCGGGCTGCTGATCCGGATGCGCGGTCCGGGCGGAGACGAGACCGAGTACCGCTTCCGCCGGCCGATGGTTCGCGAGGCGGCCTACAGCGGGTTGTCGCCGGACGATCGCCGGCGGATTCACGACGAGCTGGCCCGGGAGCTGGAGCAGCGCTCCGCTCGCGGCGAGGCGGTGCCCCAGGCCCGGATCGCCTGGCATCTGGAGCGGGCAGGACGGGAGCGGGAGGCGGCGCAGCGCTACCTGGAGGCCGGCGGGGCCGCCCGGCGGATCCACTCCAACCGCGAGGCGCTGCGGCTCTACGACCGCGGTCTCTCGCTGCTTTCCGGAGACGCGCCCGAGCGGTTCGCGGCACTGCGCGATCGCGAAAAGGTCCTGCGCGACCTGGGACGGCTGGCCGAGCGCGAGTCCGACATCGGGGAGCTGGCCGCGTACGCCGAGCGCGGCGGCAGCGACGCGCAGCGGGCCGAGGTTTCGAACCTGCGTGCGAGGCTGGCCTACGACCGGGGCGAGTTCGTCGAGGCGGCCGCCCATCTAAACCGCGCGCTCGAAATCGGGGCCGGGGAGGCCGAGCCCGCGACGCGGGTCGAGTCGCTGCGGCTGCTGGCCTACGTGGCGGCCGAGCGAGGGCACCTGGTTCGCGCGCTGGACTGCTGCAAGCGGGCGCTGGCGCTGGTGCCGGCCGGCGAAGAGCAGGGCGCCTATCTGCGCGGCCGCGTGCTCAACGCCCAGGGACTGGTGCTCTCGATGCTCGGTCAGATCGACAGGGCTCCGGCCGTGCTGGCCGAGGCGCTGGTGCTCTTCCGCCGTCTGGGAAAGCGCCGCAACGAGTCTACCGCGATCAGCAACGCGGCGCTGGTGGCCGGGGCGCGCGGAGAGCTGGTCGAGGCGATACGAATGCTGGAAAGCGCGATGCGGATCGATCGCCAGGTGGGCGACGTCAGCGCGCGCGGTCGCAAGCTGGCGGCGGTCGGCGCCTTTCGGGCCGAGATCGGCGACTTCGCGGCGGCCCGCGCCGACCTGGAAGAGGCGCGCGCTATCTGCCGGGAGAACGGAGAGCCGGTCGGCCAGGCCGAGGCGGAGCAGGGGCTGGCCGAGCTGTGGCTCTGGGAGGGAGACGCGTTGCGCGCGCGGGAAGTGCTCGGAGACGAGGATTACCGCGAGTTCGTGCGCAGCAGCCGCATCCTGCTGGCGCGCCATCACCAGCTCGAGTCAGCCGCGGCCCTGGCCGCGGGCGAGGCGAGGCGCGCAGCGGCGGCGGCGGCCGAGGCGACGCGGATCGCCTTCGAGGCGGGAATGAACGGCGAGGCGATCCACGGCCGCGCCTTGCTGGGGCTGGCCCTGGCGGAACGCGGGCGTTGCGGGGAAGCGCTGGTCGCCGCCCGGCGGGCGGTCGATCTGCTGAGCGACCTGGGAGGCGTGCGGCGCGCCGAGGAGGTCTACTGGCGCGCGGCCCTGTCGATGCACCGCTGCGGGGAAGCCCGCCGCGCCGAACGGTGCCACGCTCTCGCCGAGCGGGAGGTGGAGCGCAAGCTGGAGCTGATCCGGGACCGGCAAGCGCGCCGCCGGTACGACGCCCACCCGCTGGTGCGCAGCATCCTGGCCGGGCTGGAGTAGGGCTCGCCCGGCGGGTGGAAAGCACCGGCGCTTTCGGTGTATGCATTGCCCGCGGTCTGCTGACAGGAGGTTCGCGTGGGGAGATTCATCGAGGAGTGGAAGAGGAGCAGCGCGGCGGGAACGTTGCGCGACGAGGACGCCGGGCGGGTCGTGGTGCTGATGGGCTGGGCCGACGGCGTGCGCGATCACGGCGGGGCGATCTTCGTCGACCTGCGCGATCGCTCGGGCCTGGTCCAGCTGGTCTGCGACGCCGCCGATCTCGGCGAGACCGAGATGGAGACGGCCCGCTCGATTCGCCAGGAGTACGTGATCGCGGTCCGGGGGCGAGTGCGGCAACGCGCCGGGGAGCCCAACCCCGAGCTGCCGAGCGGCGCGGTGGAGGTGGTCGCCACCGAGATCGAGCTGCTCAACCGTTCGCGACCGATGCCGTTCGCCGTGGCGGAGACTATCGACGCCACGGAGGTGACGCGGCTCAAGTATCGCTACCTCGACCTGCGCAGGCCGCCCTTGCGGCGCGCGATGATGCTGCGCTCGCGGGCCGCGGCCGCGGTGCGCGATCACCTGCTGTGCGAGGGCTTTTTGGAGATCGAGACGCCGCTTCTGACCAGGTCGACGCCGGAGGGGGCCCGCGACTACCTGGTGCCGTCGCGGGTCAGCCGCGGCGAGTTCTACGCCCTGCCCCAGTCTCCGCAGCTGTTCAAGCAGCTGTTCCAGATCGCCGGCTTCGAGCGCTACTTCCAGATCGCGCGCTGCTTTCGGGACGAGGATCTGCGCGCCGACCGCCAGCCGGAGTTCACCCAGATCGATCTGGAGATGAGCTTCGTCGCGCCCGAGGACGTGATCGAGGTCTGCGACGGGCTGCTTAAGCGGCTGCTCGCCGAGCTGCGCGGCGTGGAGATCGAGACCCCGATCGAGCGCGTCGGCTACGACGAGGCGATCCGGCGCTGGGGAGTAGACGCTCCGGACCTGCGTTTCGGGATGGAGCTGTTCGACGCCACCGAGGCGGCCCGCGCCAGCGAGTTCCGCGTCTTCTCGTCGGCCGCCGAGGCCGGGGGTCGGGTCGCGGGCGTGGTGGTCGCGGGCGGAGCGGATATCTCGCGCAAGGAGATCGACGAGCTGACCGAGCTGGTCAAGCGCTACGGCGCCGGCGGGCTGGCCTGGCTCAAGCGCCGCGACGGGAAGTTCTCCGGGCCGCTGGCCAAGTTCGCCACGGGCCCGCTCGAGGAGCTGCTGCTCGGCGGGGCCGGGATGGGAGACGGCGACCTGGCGCTGGTGGTGGCCGACGCCGACCCGCAGACCGCGAGCACCGCGGCCGGCAAGCTGCGCGCCAGGCTCGGCGTTCGGCTCGAGCTGGTCTCGCCGGACCGGTTCGCCCCGGTCTGGGTCACCGACTTTCCGATGTTCGAGCGCGACGCGGAGAGCGGCCGGCTGGCCGCGATGCACCACCCGTTCACCGCGCCGCGGCCCGAGGATCTGGATCTGCTGGAGAGCGATCCGCTGGCGGTGCGCACCAGGGCCTACGACATCGTGCTCAACGGGCAGGAGGTGGGAGGCGGCTCGATCCGTATCCACGACCGCGAGCTGCAGCAGCGGGTCTTTCGCGCTTTGGAGATCGGCGAGCGGGAGGCCCGCGAGAAGTTCGGCTTCCTGATGGAGGCGCTCTCGTTCGGAGCGCCGCCGCACGGCGGGCTGGCGTTCGGCTTCGATCGGCTGGTGGCGATCCTGGCCGGCCAGGACTCGATCCGCGACGTGATCGCCTTCCCCAAGACCACCAGAGCCGCCTGCCCGATGACCGAGGCCCCCGCCCCGGTCGACCAGACCCAGCTGGCCGAGCTCGGCCTCACCCTGAAAGAGCGGGATTGAAGCCCACCGAAAAAGGGTGGCGGTCGAGAGCTGGACGGGCTGAGCCCGGGCGCGGGCGGGCGGCGCGCTCGGCGAGACCGGGTTTCGCGCTCAGAACGGGGCCGAGGAGGCGGCGGCGGCGATTCCGATTATGATTCCGGCCAGGAGCCAGAGGCCGGTTGCGATCGCTCCTCCGATCAGGCCGACCAGCGAGGTGATCCGGCCCCACTTGATGAAGGGGTGGTTGGCGGCCTCGGGGAACTCGGCGATCTCGCGGCGGGCCAGGATCGCTCCGGGCAGGCCGACGCCGAACCCGAGCAGCGAGAGGACCGGGTGGAAGAAGAGCATCATGAAGCCCGCGGCGTGCATCCCCAGGATGAAGATCGCGTAGGCCCGGCCGCGGCCGTAGGGGTTGTAGTCGCCGACGTCGTAGTAGTCGGCCGCGGGCGCGCGCCGCTCTTCGGGCGACTCCAGCGCCGACGGCGGGCTGGCGTATGGATCCTGCTGTTCGTGCATCGCTCCTCTTTGGCCTCGAGCGAAGCGTAGCGCGCTTCCGTCCGCCGCGCCAGCGAGACGACCGGACCGGCGGACCGGAGGGCGACCGCGATTTTCTTTGGAACAAAGATCGTGCGTTGCTATTCTCGCGTGTACACCGCTCGAGACTGGAGCCGACGATGGGGACGAACGAAAGCGGACACCTGCTGCGGGCCGATCGGCCGGCGCAGCTCGCGCGCGAGATGCTCGGCGAAGCGCTGGGCGAGATCCAGGGGATCCGCGATCCGCTTCCGGCGGTCGAGGATGTGACCGCGAGGATCGCCAGAGCTGTCGGAGCGCTGTTCAAAGTGCAGTCCTCGGAGCCGGGCGATCCCGTTCACGTGGCGGGCGTCTGCCAGGCAATGGATCACCTGCGCGACGCGCTGAAGATGATGCAGGACGTCGAAGGAGAAGATCCGTCTCTGGCGGCGGGGACGAAGATGATCGCGCGCACCCTGGCGATGCTCTACCCGATTTCCAAGGTACAAGAGAGGCAGTCGCTGCAAGCGGGCCACCCCGCATCGGTGATCGGAGAGGAGCTGCCCGAGGATCCGCGCCGAAGAGCGGCCCGGGTTTCCATAGAGGCCGACATAGGTTTTCAGTCGGAGAGCAATTTCTTCACCGGCTACTCGGAGGACATCTCTTCGGGCGGTATCTTCGTCGCCACGTTCGACCCCTGCCCCCTCGGGTCCGAGATCGCCGTCAGCTTCACCCTTCCGGACGGCTACCTGGTCAGCGCCCGAGGCGCGGTGAGGTGGATTCGCGAGTACAACGAGACGGCTCCGGACGCACAGCCGGGCATGGGGGTCCAGTTCATCGGCCTGTCCGGGGAAGATCGGGAGAGAATCAACGCGTTTCTGGAGAGGCGAGAGCCCATGTTCTTCGACGAATGAAAGCCCCACGGAAGGGTTCTCGAGGGGAGAGCCCGCTGGAGACCATTCCCGGCGTGGGACCCAGCCTTGCCGCCGACTTGCACGATCTGGGCCTGAGCAGGGTCGAGGATCTGGCGGGCGAGGATCCGGAGAGGCTCTACCGCGAGCTGTGCATCCTGCGCGAGGAGCGGGTCGATCGCTGCGTGCTCTACGTGTTCCGCCTGGCCGTCTACTTCGCGAGCAACTCGCGTCACGATCCTGAGCTGCTCGAGTGGTGGCGCTGGAAGGACTGACATCTTCAGCCCAGCTTAGTCGGAGATCGACCTGCGGTACTCGGTGAACCCATGTCGCTCCTCGAGCTCTTCGAAGAGAGCCTCGGCGACTCGTAGCGCCTCTTCCGGGTCGTATGCCTTGGATTTGAGTATGAAGTAGCGCCCATGGGCGAGCCAGTTGCGAAATTGGAGAAGCTTTTTGAAATCATCTATGAGCCTGTTTCGAACGCAGCCCTCGTCTCGCCAAATGTCGAGCAGGTCTACTAGCCGAGCACGCCTGCCCTCCCCGCGACCGTATTTTTCCCTGAATGCTCTACTCACTTCGTCCCTGGAGCGCCGGCCGATCCTGTCCAGGTAGTCCACTTGCAGACAGGCCTCGAAGCATGTGACTAGTGTCAGCGTGACTTCGCGTTCCAGCTCTCTTACCATCTCCCGAAGGGCGGCTCCGCTCGCTTCTCCCAATATCTCCGCTCGTAACCGGAAAATCGAATCCGAGGCTCGAAGCAAGCTGCGTACTTGCCGATAGTACGCCCATACCTCCCGGACACCGGACCTGTCCGGATCTACGGGCACGCGTTTTTTCACGGAATGAGATCCTCTAACAATTCGCGAAAAGAGTTTTCGTTCAACGGTTCTACATGAACCGATCCCGGAGAGTGGACTGCGATTCCCCAGGCACTTTTTCCTGTGCGTAACAGTACGGATTTGTTGGCTCCGCAGAACACATCGACCCGACCTTCGGCTCCTGCGGTGAGTCGGAAAGCAGGCACCATATGTATTGTCGTGTCCCCCAGATCGATTGCCAATCTAGGAGCTTCGTACGTGCCGAGATGGTCCTCGCTTATCTGCACTTCTCCAGTTGTGATCTCGATCAAGCCTTCTTCGACAGCGGTTGCGAGCCATCCGCGTATGTTTTCGAAAAGTTTTTTCAACTCGTCGAGCCACGTTCGTTTGACCTCGTCCCAGTCGACCGGTTCAACACCGCGGCTCTCGACTTCGGCCTTGCGGCGCCGAAGGAATTCGGTGATGTTTTCGCTTTCCGGCATCTCGCGCACTCTTTCCACCCTTTCTGCAAAACGGTTCAATTCAGTATATCAACGAAGCGCCTCTTCACCAATCGGTGCTAAACCTGTCATATGAGCCCGGCCCCCGAGCCACCTGTAGACGAGATGGACGCGGCGATCGCCCAGGCGGCGCCCGCCAGCGGAGACGCGGCGCGCGCGAGAGAGGCGGCAAGGTTGGCCGCCGCTCACCACGAGGCGCTCTACCGCTGGGCGCGCGCGCTGAGCGGCTGGAGCCGCGAGGAGGCGATGGAGGTGGTGCAGCGCACCTACATGGAGGTGATCGAGGGGCGGGCCGACCTGCTGGCCGCCCGCGATCCGCGCGCCTTCCTCTTCGGCGTGGCCCGCCGCCAGGCAGCCTCGCTGCGCCGCCGCCGCTCGATCTGGGGCCGCGTGCTGCGCCTGGAGCAGGGCCGCGCCCCGCGCGACGAGACCCCTGACTCGCCGGAGCAGAGCGCTGCCGACGGGGAGCGGCTCGCCGCCTTGAGAAGGGCGGTGCTCCAGCTCGAGGGACGCCAGCTGCAGGTGGTGACGCTGGTCTTTCTCGAGGGTCTGACGATCGAGGCCGCGGCCGGCGCGATGGGTGTCTCGCTCGGCTCGGCCAGGACGCACTACCACCGGGCCAAGCGCAAGCTGGCCCGGCTGCTGGAGGTGGAAGATGACAGATGACGACCGCCGCATCGAGCGCGCCCTGCGACAGCTCGACCGGGCCGATCCCGCTCCCGATTTCGAGCGGTCGTGGCGCGCGGCAGAGGATCGCGCCCGGGCCGCCGGGGCGGAGCGCTCGGGCCGGCGCTGGGTGCTGGGACCGGCCCTGGCCGCCTGCGCCGCAGCGATCGCGGTGATCGCGCTGCTGCACGAGCCGGCGCTGGACGGCGAGCCGGCGGGCTCCGAGCTCGCGATCGGGTCCGGCGCCGCCGGGCTGGAAGGGCTCGCCACTCCGGGGATCGCGAACACGGGCCTCGGCGAGCTGCTCGAGGTCGAGCCCGGCGAGCAGGGCTCGGAGCTGGCCTCCGGTCCGTGGAGCGGAGGTCTGCTCGCGGTCGAGACCGACTTCTTGCTGGTGATGGAAGTACCGGCCTGGGAGCGGGCCGGAGAAAGGAACGAACGATGAGAATCAACCGAGCGATGATAGTGTCCCTGCTGGCGCTCTCGGTCGTGGCGGCCTGGCCCGCGGCGGCCCAGCGGGCCGGACGGGGACAGCGGCGGGCGGCGACGGCCGAGGACAAGGCCCAGAAGCGAACGCCCGGGTTGAAGAACGACCTGATGGAGCACCTCTACCCGATCGAGATGGTGCGCGCCCACGCCGACGAGCTGGAGCTGAGCGGCGAGCAGATCCGCAAGCTGCGCAAGGTGGTGACCGACGTGCGCATCGAGCTGGAGAACCTCAAGTGGGACGTGGCGCGCGAGTCGCAGCGGCTGGCGCGCCTGGTGGCCGAGGGAGGCTCCAAGGAGAGCGTCTACGCGCAGATGGATCGCATCTTCAGGTACGAGAACAAGATGAAGAAAAAACAGCTGGGGCTGCTGATCGTGATCCGCGACGTGCTGACCACGCAGCAGCGCGAGCTGCTCGACGAGATCAAGGAGCGCCGCCGCGCGGCCGGCGTCATGCCGCCGCCTCCGCCGGGCGCCGGCGGGCCGCCGGGGATGGGGGGCCCGCCCGGAGGGCCGCCGCCCCGAGAGGCGCCCCCGCCGCGCGGCCGGCGTCCCGGACCCGCCGACCCCGGCTTTTAGGTCTCGATTCTTTCCCACCACCTGGGTTACCAAGGGGGCTCACCGCCGGGAGGCCGCGGGTTTTGCCAGGAGAGCCGCCGAGATGAGCAAGCATCCCTTCGAGACGCAGGACGGATCCCGACCCGGCGATCGCGCGAAAGCCGCCGACAGCGCTTTGCCCGAGCCGATATCCGGGCTCGAGGAGATCGCCTACAACCTGTGGTGGTCCTGGCATCCCGAGGCGCTGGACCTGTTCGCGGAGATCGATCCCGAGCTCTGGGAGCGCACGGCCCACAATCCGGTGGCGCTGCTGGCGCGGGTGCCGCCCGAGCGGCTCGAGCAACGCGCCGGGGACAACGCCTTCGTCAAACGTTGCAAGCGGGTGCGCTCCGCCCTGCGGCGCTACCTCGGCTCCGCTGCGGAGCTGGAGAGAGACGAAGCGCTGTCCGCCGCTCGTCCTGTCGCCTACTTCTCGATGGAGTTCTGCCTCCACGAGTGCCTGCCGATCTACTCCGGCGGGCTGGGCGTGCTCTCCGGCGATCATCTCAAATCCGCCTCGGATCTGGGAATCCCGCTGGTGGCGGTCGGGCTGCTCTACCGCCAGGGCTACTTCGAGCAGCGGCTCGACCGCGACGGAGAGCAGGTCGAGCGCTACCCCTTCCTCGACACCTCCAACCTGCCGATCAGGCCGCTGCGCGACGAGGCGGGCGCCGAGCGCCGGCTCGAGGTGGAGCTGGCCGGCCGCCGGGTGCGAGCCCGGATCTGGAAGGTCGCGGTGGGACGAGTCGAGCTGTACCTGCTCGACCCCGACGTGGACGAGAACGAGCCCCGCGACCGTCGCATCGCCTGGCGCCTCTACGGCGGCGATCGCCGCACGCGGATCGAGCAGGAGGTGCTGCTCGGCGTGGGAGGGGTGAGCCTGCTGGAGGACGTGCTCGGCCTGCGGCCCGGCGTCTACCACCTCAACGAGGGTCACTGCGCCTTTCTCCTCTTCGAGCGCGTTCGCCGCCTGATGGGGAGCCGCGGCCTGTCCTTCCCCGAGGCGCGCGAGGCGGCCAAGGCCAGCTCGGTGTTCACCACCCACACTCCGGTGCCGGCGGGCAACGAGACCTTCTCGCCGGAGCTGGTCGAGGAGCACTTCGGCTCGCTGGCGCGCGAGCTGGAGGTGCCGTTCGACCGGCTCGCTGAGACCGGGCGCAGCCGCGGCGGAGACGCGGGCAGGGATTTTTCGATGACCGTGCTGGCGCTCGAGCTCTCCAGCCGCGCCAACGCGGTCTCGAAGCTGCACGGCGAGGTCTGCCGCGAGATGTGGCGCGACGTCTGGAAGGACGTCGCCGTGGAGGAGACCCCGATCGGCTCGATCACCAACGGCGTGCACCTGACATCCTGGATCGGGCTGCCGATGCGGCGCCTGCTCGGGCAGTACCTCGACCTGCGCTGGGACGAGAATCACGACGACGAGGACGCCTGGGGCCAGGTGCTCGAGGTACCGGACGAGAGGCTCTGGGTCGAGCACACCTCCCAGAAGCGGACGCTGCTGGAGCAGGTCGAGCGGCGCGTGGTCGAGGACTACGCGCGGCGCGGCGAGGATCCCCAGCTGATCCGCGAGACGGTCGAGCGGCTCTCGCCGCGCAAGCTGACGGTCGGCTTCGCCCGCCGTTTCGCGACCTACAAGCGCGCCTACCTGCTGTTCTTGGACAGAGAGCGCCTGGCGCGGCTGGTCAACCACCCCGAGCGGCCGGTGCAGTTCCTGCTGGCGGGCAAGGCGCACCCCGCGGACGAGCCGGGCAAGGAGCTGATCCGCGAGGTGGTCGAGGCCTCGCGGGATCCCGAGCTGTGCGGGCGGGTGGTCTACCTCGAGAACTACGACATGGCGCTCGGCCGGCTGATCACGCAGGGAGTCGACGTGTGGCTCAACACGCCCCTGCGGCCGCACGAGGCGAGCGGCACCAGCGGGATGAAGGTGGTGCCCAACGGCGGTGTCAACTGCTCGATCCTGGACGGCTGGTGGGACGAGGCCTACGACGAGGGGCTGGGCTTCGCGATCGAGGCCGACGCCGCCTTCCGCAGCCGCGAGCAACGCGACGAGGCCGACGCGCTGGCGCTGTTCGACCTGCTGGAGAGGGAGATCGCGCCGCTCTACTACGACGCGGGCGACGACGGGGTGCCGGGCGGCTGGCTGCGCGTGATGAAACGCGGTCTGGCCGAGCTGGCGCCCCGCTTCAACACGATGCGGATGGTCAGGCAGTACAACGAGGAGATGTACCTGCCGGCCGCGAGAGGATCAAAAAGCGCCGATTTCCAGCGCCTCTATCGCCTCTAGCACGGCGTCGTGGACCGCGCCGTTGGTCACGATCACTCCGCGGTTTCCGTCCAGCGTCGCTCCCAGGGAGAAGTCGAGCGGCCGCCCGCGGATGTCGCTGACCCGGCCTCCGGCCTCCTCGACGACCAGCGCCCCGCCGGCGTGGTCCCAGATCTTCTCGCGGTACTCGGCGCTCTTGGGCAGCCGCAGGTAGGCCTCTCCCTGGCCGCGCGCCACCACGGCGTACTTGGCCTGGCTGTCGATCCGGACCGGGTCGGCCTCGATCTCCAGCCGCTCGGCGATCCGGGCCGCGTCGCCGTGCGAGGAGTGGGCCTTTTCCACCGACTCGCAAAAACGGATCCGGCGCGGGTCGCCGACGTCGCTGACTTTCAGCCGAACGCGGTCTCCGCCCTCCAGCGGCTCGACAAAGGCGCCCTGCCCTCGCGCCGCGCTCATCACCACGCCCTCGGGACCGCCGCCGTCGAGCTTCCAGGGCAGGCGCGGGCAGGCCAGCGCCGCGACCGAGAGCCGGCCGTCGACCAGCAGGGCCAGCGAGATCGCGTACTGCTCCTTGCGCAAGAAGCCCTTGGTCCCGTCGATCGGATCCAGCGTCCAGAAGCGCTCGCTCGTCTTCCTGGCTCCCCCGCGATCTATCCAGGAGAGGATCTCCTCGGGCTCGGCGCCCCGGCGCAGCCGCCGGACCTCGCCCGTCAGCTTTTCCGCCAGCTCGCGGTTGCCGGGCTCGCGCAGAGATCGCGAGTCCTCCTCGCCCACGATCGGATCGTCTCCGAAGGCATCGGACACGGCGCGGCAGACCAGCGCCTGGCTGCCGAAGTCCGCGACCGTGACCGGGCTGCGATCCTTTTTTTCCAGCACGCCGGGGGCGATCTCGTCCTGGACCGCCCGGGTCAGAACGGCCGCCTCCCTGACCGCCCGGACGGCGACCTCGAGCTCCCGCGCGCGACTGCTTTCGGCTTGTTCGTTCAACGTCCGACCCTCCTTCTCGAAAGCGTGCATCGTAGCCCCGGCCGGATCCTCGTCAACCCTGTGTCGGTTGCGGCCCGAGAGATCATTGACGAGATCGGGGAACGACGAGGAAGCTGGTATTGATTTTTCGCTCGATTTCCGGTTCGGGATCGACGACCCTAGGAATGACGATAGAATTTGGGAGGAGAAGATGAAGCTCGAGATTTGGTTGGCGATCTGCCTCGGCGCTTTTGTTGTCGGTTCGCTTGCCTGTGACGACGGAAACGGTAACGACTCGTCGAGCGACGCGGACGCGGACGCGGACACGGACACCGATGCGGACACGGACACCGATGCGGACACGGACGCGGACGCGGACGCGGACGCGGACGCGGACGCGGACGCGGACACGGACGCGGACACGGACACCGACAGCGACACCGATACCGACAC
>CAZHCG010000010.1:0-3274 GCA_964530995.1 uncultured Myxococcales bacterium | reverse complement strand
CGGACGCGGACACGGACGCGGACACGGACACCGACAGCGACACCGATACCGACACGGACACGGACACGGATTCGGACACGGACACGGGAACCGGCGAGCTCGCGATGGTCGAGCACCTGATCGAGGACGCCTTCTCGTGGCCTTCGTGGATCGTGACCGCGGATATCGACGGCGACGGCGACCAGGACGTGCTGGGCGCCTCGTCCTCGATCGACGACGTCGTCTGGTGGGAGAACTCCGGGGACGGGTCGTCGTGGACCGCTCACGAGGTGACCACCTACCTGGACGGAGCGATCCAGGTGCGCGCGGACGATATCGACGGCGACGGAGATCTGGACGTGGTTGGCGCGGGACAGTTCGCCGAGATGATCACCTGGTACGAGAACGACGCGGGCGACGGCTCGAGCTGGGTCGACCACGACATCTTTTCCACGCTCGACTACGACGGCCAGTACCACGCGATCTACCCCGCGGACGTGGACGGCGACGACGACCTGGACCTGGTCGTGGGGATGGTCAACAACACCGACGGGCTGGGATGGTTCGAGAACGATCTGGGCGAGCCGATCCCCTGGAGCTGGCACACCTTCGAGGCCAGCGTGTACAATTGCAAGTGGGTGGTCGCCGCCGACCTGGGCGACGACTCCGATCCGGACCTGCTCGTCGCCGCCGACGTCTGGGATTTTTCGGAGGACTACTGGGAGGAGAGCGCCTGGCTCGTCAACGACTCGGGATCGTTCAGCAAGAACGTCGTCGAGTCCGGATCCCATTACGACTGGTGGCTGCGGCCGGCCGACGTGGACGGCGACGGCGACATCGACGTGGTGCTCGCGGACGAGAGCGCGGGCGAGGTGGTCTGGTGGGAGGACGTCGACGGCGACGGACAGAGCTGGTCGAGCCACGGCGTGGCGAGCGGTTTCGACCAGGTGCAGAGCATCTTCGTTTTCGACCTGGAGCAGGACGGGGATCCGGATATCGTCGGCGCAGCCTACGAAGCCGACGAGGTCGCGGTTTTCGAGAACGCCGACGGGACCGGGACCGACTGGGCGGCCCACACCGCCGACGACTCCTTCGGCGGGGCCTGCTCGGTCTCCGCGGCCGATCTCGACGGCGACGGCGATCAGGATCTGGTGGGAGCGGCGCGGGACGACGAGCTGATAGTGTGGTGGGAGAACCCGACGCTTCCCTGAGCCTCGAATCCGCGCCTCGAGGTCCGAGCCCGCGCAGGCGTCAGCGCCGGTG
This sequence comes from uncultured Myxococcales bacterium, assembly GCA_964530995.1. Lineage (GTDB taxonomy): Bacteria > Myxococcota_A > Polyangia > JAAYKL01 > JAAYKL01 > CAZHCG01. The sequence continues at coordinate 2,032 of CAZHCG010000010.1, read as the reverse complement.
CGAGCACGGGCCGGTCACGAGGACAGGGCGAGCAGTGCGGCCGGGCACTTTCCGGCTCGGGGCGGCGGGTCGACCTCTACGAAGCCGGCGCGGCGGCAGATTTCGAGCTGGGCGGCGAATTCCGCGGGCGCGACGTGGCCCCTGGGCTCGACCACCAGCATCCGTCCGCTCGGCTCCAGCAGCGAGGCTGCCTGCTCGAGAAAGCCGGGCAGATCCTCGAGCTCGTGCATGGTGTGCATCACAGTCACCAGGTCGATCCGAGCGCGGTAGTCGTGGAGCCCCAGGTCGCGCGCCCGGCAGGGGCGGGCGTCGATCCTTGAGGATAGACCTCTCTTTTCGGCCCGGCGTTTCAACCGCGCGACCGCCCTCGGCTCGATATCCACGCTGACGATCCTGCCTTCGGGCCCCACCATCCGCGCCATCGGCAGGCTGAAGTAGCCGAGCCCACAACCCGGCTCGAGCACGGTCATGCCCGGCTCGATGTAGGGCCCGAGGAGCTTTTCCGGCGACTCGAGCAGGCGGCGCAGCGGATTGACCAGCCAGAACTGAACCCACCACGGGCAGGTGTGATGCTCGGGCAGGTTCTCCACGCCGTCCTTCCTCGGTTCTAAGGAATCCACGTTCGCCTTCATGCTACCAGCACTTCCCCGACAGGGACAGCCTGCTCGACCGCCGGCGATTTCCTGGGACCGCGCTCCAGCGCTGCTCGATGCGCTCGGTGCGAACCGGTGATTCGCTGATTCTGCGCACAGATCGATTTCGGGCGCTATAATCGGCCCAAAGCTGTGAAAGGAAGGGGTTCGAGATGAAGGAGCTGATCGCGTTTTCCATAGTGACGATCCTCTTGTTGCCGGCGGCCTGCGAGGAGGACGGCCGCGACGCCGACGACGATGCCGACGGCAGCGCGTCGGACGCGGATACCGACTCGGACTCGGACTCGGATTCGGATTCCGACGGCGACGCCTGCGCCGAGGGGGCGGAAAAAATCTATGTAGTCGACAGCGACGAGTCTCTGTACAGCTTCGATCCGGAGGCGGCCGAATTCTCGCCGGTGGGAGTCATCGACTGCCCCGGACCCGGAACCCCTTTTTCGATGTCGGTCTCGCGGGAGGGGATCGCCTATGTTTTGTACTGGGACAGCCTCTCTTGCGTCGGGATCAACGCCGTCGACATCACCGACGCCTCGTGCATCGGAGACGTGGGCTTCGCCTGCGGCCAGGCCGGCTTCGACACCTTCGGGATGGGCTTCGCCACCGACAGCGCCGACACCACCGCCGAGCAGCTCTACGTGGGCAAGTCGACCACCGCGGGATCTACTCTTGCCTCGCTGGACACGAGCAGCTGGGAGCTGACGCCGATCGGCCCGATCACCAGCGCGCCAGAGCTGACCGGCAATGCCCTTGGCGAGCTGTGGGGCTTCTACGCCTGGATGACGCCGCCGATGGTGGCCAGGATCGACAAGTCGAGCGGCTCGGAGCTGGAGACCTACAGCTTTCCCGAGCTGGCCGGCAACGCCGCTTTCGCCTTCGCCCACTGGGGCGGCGACTACTACCTGTTCCACGCACCGGCCGGAGACACGGCCGTCTACAAGCTGTCGGACGGAGAGCTGACCACCTACCTGGAGAGCACGGGCCTGTACATTGTCGGGGCCGGAGTCTCCACCTGCGCCCCGGTCTCGGTCGAGTAGACTGCTTTTTTCGTAGTTTCCAAGCATGCCTTGCACTAATCTTGTGCACTACTGGAACGACAACGGTTCCTGTCTACGGGACCATTCTTGGTCGCGGGCAGGGCATTTGGGGTAATCGTAGTTTCGAGCAAAAGACCAGGGAGGGACGAAAAATGAACAACTTTTTGTTGGCAGGTCTATGGACGGCGGTTCTCGCCGTGGCCGTCGGCTGCGGTGGAACCGACAGCAACGACTACGATGTCGATGGAGGGCCGGACGGATCCACCGACGCGGACACGGATGCCGACACCGACGCGGACACGGACACGGACACGGACACCGACACGGACACGGACACGGACACCG